>JBKJWA010000122.1:0-4942 GCA_046716705.1 Gaiellaceae bacterium | reverse complement strand
TGGATCTCCTGCGTCCCCTCGTAGATCTGCGTGATCTTCGCGTCGCGCATGAAGCGCTCGACCGGGTACTCCTTGATGTAGCCGTAGCCGCCGAGGATCTGGACGGCCTCGGTCGTCACGGCCATGGCCACGTCGCCGCACTTGAGCTTCGCCATCGCGGATGCCTTTGTCAGCTCCGGGCCGTCCACGCCGGCGTCGACCATCTGCCCGAATCGGTAGAGCAGGCCGCGCGCCGCCTCGCACTCGGTCTCCATGTCGGCGAGCTTCGCCTGGATGAGCTGATGCTCAGCGATCGGCTTGCCCATCGTCTCTCTGGTCTTCGCATACTCGAGCGCGTAGTCGGTGGCGCCCTGCGCGATACCGAGCGCCTGTGCCGCAACGCCTGGCCGCGAGCGGTCGAGGATGCGCATGGCGATGCGGAAGCCCTCGCCCTCCGCGCCGAGGAGGTTCGCTGCGGGGACGCGACAGCCGTCGAACGCCAGCTCGCCCGTCGTCGACCCCGAGATGCCCATCTTCGGCTCCAGCCGGGTGACCTCGAAGCCCGGCGCCTCCGAGTCCACGAGAAACGCTGAGATGCCCGCGTGGCCGGCATCGGGATCGGTCTTCGCGAAGACGGTGTAGAGGCCAGCGACGCCCGCGTTCGTGATGAAGCGCTTCGATCCGTCGAGGACGTACTCGCCGCCGTCGAGGCGGGCGGTCGTGCGCATCGCCGCCGAGTCGGAGCCGGACCCGGCCTCGGTCAGGGCATACGCGCACAGGAGCTCCCCGGAGGCGAGCCGCGGCAGCCACTGCTCGTGCTGTTCACGCGTGCCGGCGAGCTTCAGTCCGAGCGAGCCGAGCTCCTGGACGGCGATGATGAGCCCGCTCGTCGCGCAGACCTTCGAGAGCTCCTCGATCGCGACCAGCGCCAGCAGCGTGCCGGTGCCGGTCCCGCCCCACTCCTCCTCGAAGAGCAGCCCGAACACGCCCTGCTCGCGGAAGAGCTCCACGACGTCCCACGGGAACTCGTGCGACTCGTCGATCTCGGCAGCCCGCGGGGCGACGCGCTCACGGGCGAGCGTCCGGACGAGCTCGCGGAGCTCGCGCTGCTCCTCGGTGAGGATCTCGTAGGCCACGGGAATGAGTCTATGCCTAGAGTCCCGGCATGATCCTCGAGAACGGCGTCATCCGCACCATGGATGCGAGCCTGCCCGGGCAGCGGGCGCTAGCGATCGCCGGCGAGCGCGTGGCGGGCGGGATCGGCACGCACGAGACGGTGCTCGCCAGCCCGGACGTGGTCGATCTCGGCGGGCGCTGTGTGCTGCCCGGCTTCACGGACGCGCACGTCCATTTCCCCACCTGGGCGCTTGCGCTCGGGCAGGTGCGGCTGGAGGGCGTGGCGTCGCTCGACGAAGCGCTCGACCGCATACGGAGCGCGGAGGTCACGGGCGGCGTCCTCCGCGGGTTCGGCTGGCGCGATGCGGATTGGACCACGCCGCCGACGAAGGAGGCGCTCGACGCCGTCACGGGCGATCACCCCGCCGCGCTCTTCGCCCACGACTACCACTCGCTCTGGCTCAACTCGGCCGCGCTTACGCTCGCCGACGGTGATCTCGAGGTTCCCAGGGGCGTGGTCGAGCGGGACTCGGGCGGCGAGCCGACGGGCATCCTCCGTGAGGAGGCCGCCTGGCAGTTCCGCGACCGGCACCTGGCCGTTCCCGACGACGAGTACGTCAACGCGATGCGCGAGGGATTGCGCGTGGTCGCCGCCCGCGGTGTGACGGCCGTTCACGACAAGGACGGCTGGCTAGGAGCCGCACGCTTCTGGCAGCGGCTGCGCGACGAGGACTCCCTCACGCTCCGCGTCTGGCAGTCGCTGCCGCACGAGCATCTCGACCGGGTCGTGGACGCCGGCCTGCCACCCGGGCTCGGCGACTCGTTCCTACGCGTGGGCTATCTCAAGGCCTTCATGGACGGGACGCTCGGCTCGCAGACGGCGCGAATGCTCGACGGCTCGGGCGTGGAGATCACGAGCGGCGCCGAGCTCGGGGACATCGTCCGCCGGGCTGCGGCAGCCGGCTGGCCGGTCGCGGTACACGCGATCGGCGACCTCGCAAACCGCGAGGCGCTCGACGCGTTCGAGCGGACGCAGGAGCACTGGCGCCCGAAGGGCCTGCGCCCGCGGATCGAGCATGCGCAGTGCGTGGCCAAGGATGACCTTCCCCGCTACGCCGCTCTCGGCGTCGCGACCTCGGTGCAGTTCAGCCACGCCCCGTCGGACCGCGATCTGGCCGAGCGCTTCTGGCCGGAGCAGCTCGGCGGCACGTACGCCTTTCGCACGCTCGTCGAGTCCGGCGCGGTCGTGGCCAACGGCTCGGACGCGCCCATCGAGGAGCTCGACCCCTGGGCGGGCGTCTGCGCCGGGGTCCTGCGCACGCTCGACGATCGCCCGGCGTGGCAGCCCGAGCAGGCCGTCACGCTCGATCAGGCCCTGCACGCAACGATCGTCGCGCCCGCGTGGCTCTCGGGCGACGAGCGAAGACGTGGCAAGCTGCTGCCCGGCTATCTGGCGGATCTCGTCGTGCTCGACCGGGATCCGGTGGCTTGCGATCCGTCAGAGCTGACCTCGGTGGGCATCGTCGCGACGATGGTCGGCGGCCGCTGGATTCACGGCCCACCTCCGTGGGAGTGACGCTCTACAATCGGGTCGTGGCGATGCGCACGATGAAGGAGATCCACGACGAGACTTGCGCCGTCGCGTGCTGCGCGGACATCATCGGCGCCAAGTGGACAGCCCTGCTCCTCCATGACCTCTCGGAGGGCCCCCGGCGGTTCTCCGAGCTCGAACGTGCCTGCCCGGGCATCAGCCCGCGCACGCTGTCGGAGCGGCTCCGTCAGCTCGAACACGAGGCGATCGTCGAGCGGCACAGCTACGCCGAGGTGCCGCCCCGCGTCGAGTACGAGCTGACGGCGAAGGGTGAGTCGCTCCTGCCGATCATCGACGCCATGCGCGAGTTCGGCCACGTCTGGCTCGTGCCGGAGCACCAGCACGTCCACCGCTAGCCGGTCGGCAGCTCCCCGAGCGCGAGGAACAGCTCCTGGACGGCGCGGATCCCGAGTGGGACGTACTCCGCGGGTAGACGCTCGTTCGGCGCGTGGACGTTCGACTCGAGGAGCCCGAAGCCGGTGAGCATCGTCGGCACGCCGCGGTCGAGGAGCGTCGCGAGCACCGGCATCGTGCCGCCGGCGCGTGTCAGCAGCGGACGCACGCCGAGCGCACGCTCGAACGCGTCGAGACCGAGCTGGATGGCTGGCGATTCGGTGTCGACGACGCCGGGCCGCGCGGCCTGCACGAGCTCGAGCTCGATATCGGCCCCTGCAGGCGCTGCGTCCTCGACCAACTGCCGCACCGCGGCGGCGATCTCGTGCGGATCCTGGCCGGGCGCGAGCCGTAGCGTGAAGTTCGCGTGCGCCGTCGAGACCAGCGTCGTGTTGAGGATCGGCTTGCCCGCGTGGATGCCGCTGATCTCGGCCGAGGGCTCGGCCCCGGTGCGCAGGTAGAACTCCTCCGCCGCTCGCGCATCGTACGGCGCGATCCCCGCTTCGGCGAGCATCTCGGCGCCGGGCTTGAGCTGCGCCCAGTCCTCGATCTCCTCGGCAGACGGCTCGACGATGCCGGTCCGGAGGGGCTCTGGAAGCCGGCCGTTCCTCGGCAGGATCGCCTGGAGGCACGGGATGAGCGCGTGGATGGCGTTGAGGCCGGCGTTGCCGAACATCCCGGAATGGAGGTCTCTGGACCCGGTGCGCACGCGAAGGTCGAACGCGATCAGGCCCCTCGTCGCGACCGTGAGCTCCGGCTTGTCCCGCTCGGCCATGCCGCCGTCGAGGATGAGGCACGCGTCTGCCGGCCCGTCGTCCTGACCGACCCAGTCGCTGATGGACGTCCCGCCCACCTCTTCCTCGCCGTCGAAGGCGATGCGAACGTTTACGGGCAGCCGACCGTCGGCGGAGAGCTCCCGCACGGCTGACAGCACCATGTAGAGCTGCCCCTTGTCATCGGTGACGCCGCGCGCGTACAGCCAGCCGTCGCGCTCGACGAGCGTGAACGGGTCGGACTCCCACAGATCGAGCGGGGCCGGTGGCTGGACGTCGAAGTGGCAGTAGCAGAGGACGGTCGGCGCCCGGTCGGCGCCGGAGGAGGCCCGCACCTCTCCGATCACCAGCGGCTGGCGGGACGTCTCCACCAGCTGGGCTTCGCCGCCCGCGGACACGACCATGTCCCGAACCCACTCGGCCGCCCTGCGCACGTCGTCCGCGTGCTCCGGATCAGCGCTGACGCTTGGGATCGCGATCAGTTCGGCAAGCTCGTCGAACCAGGGCTCGGGCACGGCTCGCGAGTCTAGCTTCGGATCGAGCTCATGCGGGAGACGATGAGCGCGTCAGCCGCTTCCTGGCTCGCCGAGTGGCCTGTGACCGCCGCGAGAAACGCGTCGCGCTCGAGGGCGTAGAGCTTAACGGGCGTGCGGGCGGTGACCGTCGCCGTGCGCGGCACGTCGCGCAGGAGGGCGATCTCTCCGAAGCCGTAGCCCCGCCCGAACGACCCGATGTGCCGGCCGTCGGCGACCACGTCGACCTCGCCCTCGTCGATCACATAGAACCGGTCGCCCTCGTCGCCCTGGACGATGACGGCCGTCCCAGCGGGGGCCTCCAGCGGAATGAGCTGCCGGGCGAGGCGCTCGAGCGAGAGCTCTGGCAGCGGCGCGAACATCTCCACGAGCCCCAGCAGCTCCAACTCGTGCGCCGGGATGACGGCAGCCGCATCGATGCCGACGATCCGCCTGGCTCCCGCGATCACGACCACCGGCAGGAACAGCCCGACGGCGACGAGCGCCCAACGCTCACCGGCGGTCTCCACGAGCAGCGGCGCCAAGATCGAGCCGATGCCGATGGCGAGGTAGAACAC
>JBKJWA010000121.1:0-2801 GCA_046716705.1 Gaiellaceae bacterium | reverse complement strand
GCCCTGCGGCCGCTCCACTCGAAGGCGTACGTGCTCGGCGCCGCCTGGCCGGAGAAGATCGGTCGTGTCGTGCTGTCGGGCGCGACAAGGGTCGCGCTCACGGTCGAGGGTCGCACGACCTTGTACGCGAGCTCCTGCAGCTCCGCGACGTCGTCCCCGTTCGGGGAGATGACAGAAACGCCCGGCAGCGGTGCGTGGACGCCCGAGTACACCATGAGCAACGCCTCGGAGACGGGTCGCTCCGCACCGGAGGGACGGTTGAGCAGCCCGCCATCGAAGGCCATCGTCGAGGAACCCCCACCGTCGAGCGCGGCAGCCGCGACCGCCCCGAGGCGGACGAGCGTCAGTGCGAGCTCGAAGTTCGTCATGCCACTCGAATAGCCGCGGCGGCGCCCGTCGACGACGACGAGGATGATCCGCCCGTCCGCCAGCTGGCCGACGGCCGTCCGCGGCTCCGGAAGCGCGAGCTGTTGGGGCACGAACGCCTCGCCCGCATTGAACACAGCCTTTCCGTCCCGTACGAGGGCGGGCCCGCCGCCCACGGCGTCCACCACTCCCGCCCAGTCGGGCTGCAGCACGAGGCGCACGCGCACGTTCGTCCCGACCGGAGCCTCGTTCCGGAGGCGATTCGTCGCGGCGGTCCCGCGGGCGACGAGCACGGCGCCGTCGGGCGGGATCGTCGTCCCGCCGCCGCTGCGGGACTCGACGACGCGGCCGGCCACCTCCGTGTTCGGAAACGTCGCAGGGAACGGGCGCAGCACGACCTCGAGAGCGCCAGGGGCGTTGGGGGTCGATGGCCCCCAGGCGGGGGTGTAGAGCGACATGCCGCTCGACGAGGGCGAGTCGTTGACGGCGGAGAGGTTCTGCCGCTGGCCAGTTCCCTGCCAGGTGGGCAGCAGTCGCACACGTTCCACGCGGAGGTTCCCACCACTGTCGATGCCGATGCTCGACCGGCTGTCTCCTGGACCGTGCTGGAGCTGGCCGTCACGGATGAGGATCCCGCTCGGCCGGCCGGTCGAGACGAAACGGTCACCGTTGACGCCGGCGACGGTCGCAATCGGCGACAGGCGCTGCTGGATCGCCGTCACCCGCTCCAGGCCGACGATTGCGTCGTTGGAGAGCGCCGGTTTGAGCGCCCAGAGACCTCCCGGCCGCGGCATCGTCAGCACGTGGATGACTGAGGGCCCGTGAAAGGTGAACTGCACCTGCGTCTCGTACGTCACGCCGGGCATGAGCAGCTTCGGCTGGCCCGCCGCAGGCGTGGCGAGGACCAGCGCGGCAAGCGCTCCGATGACGGCTCGGCGAGACAACGGAGTAGCGGATGAGGCTAGCGAAAGGTTGCGCATGTCCGCTGGTCGTGATATCCGTTGCGAATGGCGATCCGAGGGCTGCTCGCGGTCGTGGGTGCCTGCGGGCTCCTACTCGTTCCCCTGTCGTCGGCCGCGCCGGCGCTGACGCCCGACCAACAACTCGTCTCAGGCCTCGCGACCACGGAAGTGAGCGCTCTCGCAGCCCTGCGGAGCCTTGCGAAGCCGTCCCCCGACCGTGCCACGAAGGCTCGCGCGGAGATCGCTCGCGCGCTTGCCGGCATCGGTGTTGCGAGCACGGCAGCGCCACGCGCGATCGGCGCGCTCGACACGCCCTCCGTCCGCTCGGTGCTCGGCCAGGCCGGGAAGCTCGCGCGGCAGGCACGGGCAGACGTCGCCAGCTCCCGCTATTCGGGCGCCCGGGCGAAACTCCGGAAGACCGTCGCGCTCACGAAGGCGGCGCTCGGCGACTTCGGCGTGCCGCTCAGAAAGGAGTTCGCGTCGTACGCGGTCAACCGCGACTTCGCGTATCTCCCGGAGTTCGCGAACTTCTCCGGCCTGTCGGCGACCGTGGGCAGCGAGGTGACCGAGGTCGTGATCGGAGCTGCGAACCGCTCGACCGCGAACGCGGGCGAGCCGGGAGCTGTGCTCGACCCGGCGGCAGCGCTGCCGATCAACCGCATGAGCGTGGCCGTCATCTCGGACTCGATCGGCCGCTTCTACTCGGGCTGGTGCGATCTCGACGAAGGCGTCATCACGTGCCGCATGCGCCCTGCGATGCCCATCGACCGGATCTTCACGATCGCTTTCGGACCGAAGCTCGAGCCGGGCACGAAGCTGCTCGTGAAGTTCCGCTCTGCCGCGGGAGAGCGCTCGTACTCAGTGTTCGCAACCCGCTGAGCGCAGTGTGACGGAGGTGACAGTTCTTCTGTCGTGTTCCCCGTAGACGCAACGCGGGTTGCCGGTAGGCTGCTGGTATGAACGGTAGGCGGCTCGTGCCGGTCATGGCGGCTCTGTCGCTGACTGTCGTACCTCTCGCCGGGGCGCTGTCCTCCGCGAAGTTGTCGCCCGATCAGGAGTGGGTCTTCGAGCTCAGGAGCTCACGCGCGTCGAACCAGGTTGCGCACACACAGCTGAGGCCGGGCAGCATCACGCCCGAAGAGGTGAGCAAGGCCAAGTTCGAGGTCTCCGGTGCGATCGGGCACCTCAAGAAGGTCGTCCGAGTCGCCCCGGCGACGGTCGGGGCAACGGAAGCGGCGATCGCGGCGAAGGTGCGCGAAGCCCAGACCCTCAGCGCTCAGGCGTCGAAGCAGTTGAACAGCCGTGGCTACGCACCCGCCCGCGCAAGCGTGGAGCTCGCGATGAAGGCGACCGACGCCGCGCTCGCGATGTTCGGGGTTCCCCTCGCGAGCGACTTCAGGGTGGTGGCGACCTACCGCGAGCTCGCCAACATCCAGGGCTGGGAGCAATACATGGGGGTGACGGTCAAGGCGC
>JBKJWA010000120.1:0-3263 GCA_046716705.1 Gaiellaceae bacterium | reverse complement strand
GGGGCCGTCGTCCTGATCACCACCAAGCCGGGGGTTGCGGCGACGGTTCCTGACGCGATCCCGAGCGCTTCACCGATCGCCGCGTAGTCGAGGTCTGCGTAGCCGCCGCCGTTGCTAGCGTCGCGCTCGTGGACGTTTCGCCGCAGACGACGGTCGGGCCGGTACACCTCACCGTCGCAGACCTCGAGCGGTCCCTTGAGTACTACGGCGAGGCGATCGGGTTGGCGGTGCTCGAGCGCGACGGCGGCAGCGCACGGCTCGGCACCGGAAGGCGGGAGCTCCTCGTGCTCGTCGAGGAGCCCGGCGCCAGGCCGGCCTACGGCCACACCGGTCTCTACCACTTCGCATTGCTGCTGCCCGAGCGCGTCGAACTCGCGCGCTGGCTCGCCCATGCCGGGCGCGAAGGCGTGCCGCTCGTCGGCCTGTCGGATCACTTCGTCAGCGAGGCGATCTACCTCTCAGACCCGGACGGACATGGCATCGAGATCTACTGCGACCGGCCGCGCGAGGTCTGGGAGGGTCAGGTCTTCGAGCGGATGACGACGCTGCCGCTCGACGTGACGAGCCTGCTCGCGGAGGTCTCAGAGGCCGAGCGCTTCGACGGCCTTCCCGCGGGGACCGTGATGGGCCACGTGCACCTCAAGGTCGCGTCGATCCCGGACACGATCGCCTACTACCGCGACGTGCTCGGATTCGAGCTCATGGCGCAGCTCGGTGCGCAGGCCGCGTTCTTCGCCGCGGGCGGCTATCACCATCACATCGGCGCGAACACGTGGGAGAGCGCCGGCGCAGCGCCGCCGCCGCCGGGAACAGCCGCCCTCCGCCAGGCGACGATCGTGTTCCCGGACGCGGCCGAGCGCGACCGCGTCCTTGGCCGCCTGGACGAGGAAGGGCCGCTCGTTCGCGACCCTTCCGGGAACGCTCTCGCTTTGACGGTCGCCTAGACCTCGACGGCGACCTTGAAGCCGCCGTAGATCATCCGCTGGCCGTCGAACGGCATGTCCTTCGGGTCCATCATCTTCGCCATTCGCGGATCGTCCATCACCTTCTTGTTGACCCGGTCGCGGTGCGCGCGGGACTTGTACGTGATCCACGAGAAGACGACCGTCTCGCCCTTCTTGAGCTTGACGCTCTGCGGGAAGGACGTCACCTTGCCCTTCGGTGCGTCGTCGGCGACGCACTCCTTGTACTCGAGCGCGCCGTGCTCGCGCCAGAGCTTCCCCGCCTTGCGCGACATGCGGCGGTAGGCGTCGAGCTTGCGCGTGGGAACAGGGACGACGAATCCATCGACGTAGGCCATGAGTCCTCCTTGGGTGGTGTTCCGTTTATTGACCGCTTCGGCCCGCGCGAATCATCGGCGCTACGATCGCCGTGTGGAGCGGGCTGTGCACGACCGGGGCGGCTGGGCGACCGACGCGCCCATCGACCGGGCGGAGCACGAGCTCGCCGACTGGGAGGTGCTCATGGACGCGATCGTCGGCGTGCTTGCGACTCGCGGCGTGATGAACGTCGACGAGCTCCGGCGCGGTATCGAGAGCATGCCGCCCGAGGAGTATGAACGCGCCTCGTACTACGAGCGCTGGCTCTACTCCGTCGAGACGATCCTCGCGGAGAAGGGCGTGTTCGAGTGAGCTTCGAGGTCGGACAACGCGTACGCATCTCCGGACGAAGCCACGGCGGCCACCACCGCACTCCCGGCTACGTCAAGGGAAAGGCGGGCACCGTCGTCCTGCGCCACGGTGCGTTCACGAACCCCGAGACACGCGCGTACGGCGACGACGGGCTTCCTGAACAGCGGCTCTACCTCGTCGCTCTCGCCGGCGACACGCGCGACCGCGTCTACGTCGACGTCTTCGAGCACTGGCTGGAGGAGGCCGAATGAGCCACGACCACGATCACGATCACGAGCCGCTGGACGAGTCGCCGATCGCGACGCGCGTGCGTTCGCTCGCCGACCGCCTCGTGGACGAGGGAGTCGTCACGCGCGAGGAGCTTCGCAAGCGGATCGACTGGCTCGTGTCGCGCGATCCCGCGGACGGCGCGCGACTCGTGGCACGAGCATGGGTCGATCCGGAGTTCAAAGCGCGACTGCTCGCGGACGCACGGGAGGCTGTGCTCGAGGTCGGCCTCGACCCCGGACCCTCGCCCGTCGTCGTGGCGCTCGAGAACACCGACGACGTCCACCACATGGTCGTCTGCACGCTCTGCTCGTGCTATCCGAAGGGCCTGCTCGGCCCCCCGCCGGACTGGTACAAGAGCCTGCCGTACCGCTCGCGCGCCGTCTCCGACCCACGCGGCGTCCTCCGCGAGTTCGGTCTCGCGCTTCCCGACGACGTCGAGGTGCGCGTCGTCGACTCCACCGCCGACGTCCGCTACCTCGTCATCCCTCGCCGCCCGCAGGGCACGGCGGGCCTCGCAGAGAACGAGCTCGCAGGGCTCGTCACGCGCGACTCGATGATCGGCGTCGCCCGTCCGCGCGAGCCCACGGCGGTTTAGCTCTCGAATCCCTCGATGGCGGCGCCCACGAGCGCCGGCAGCGTGGCTGGCTGATAGCCGCCTTCGAGAACGGCGGCCACCCGCGGGGCGAGCGCGTGGGCGCGGAGAGCCAGCTCGCGGAACCCTCCCTCGGTCACCTCGATGTTCGCCATCGGATCGTCCACGTGGGCGTCGAATCCGGCGGACACGATGAGCAGGTCCGGCCGGAAGCGCTCGATCGCGGGCACGACCGCGTGGTCGAACGCGCGGAGGTACTCCTCGTCTCCCGAGCCTGCCGACATCGGGATGTTGAGCGTTGTGTCCGCCTGCTCGGCCGGGCCGCCGGAGCCGGGGTAGAACGGCCATTCGTGGAGCGAGACGAAGAGCACGCTGTCGTCGCCCCGGAAGATGTCCTGCGTCCCGTTGCCGTGGTGTACGTCCCAGTCGAGGATTGCAATGCGCCCGAGACCGAGCTCGGCCTGCGCGAAGTGGGCTGCGATCGCGACGTTGTTGAAGAAGCAGAAGCCCATCGCTCGGCCGGGGAGCGCGTGGTGGCCCGGCGGCCGAACGAGTGCGAAGCCGCCGCGCGCGACGGCCGCGATCGCGCCGCCGGCGGCCAGCAGCGCCGCGCGATAGGTCGTCTGCGACGCCGGCGTGTCGGCGTCGAACCACGTCGGCCCGTCGATGGTCCTCACGGCACGGAGGTGGGCATCCGTGTGGCAGCGGAGGATCTCCTCCTCGGTGGCTTCGCGTGCCTCGCTCCAGTCCGGGAACGCGTCGTGCAGCAC
>JBKJWA010000119.1:0-2849 GCA_046716705.1 Gaiellaceae bacterium | reverse complement strand
GATGAAGCCCGGAGACGAGCTCGAGCCGCTCGTGAAGGAGCCCGTGACGCGGCTCCAGCTCGTGAAGTACGCAGGTGCGTCCGGCGACTTCAACCCGATCCACTGGGACCCCGAGCGGGCGGAAGAGATGGGCCTCGGCGGCGTGATCGCGCACGGCATGCTGAGCATGGGCTTTATCGGGCAGTACGTTGCGGGCGTGGCGGGGCCCGAGCACGTGCGGCGCTTGAAGGTGCGCTTCGGCGCCATGGTGCGGCCGGGCGACGAGCTCACGTGCAAGGGCACGGTCCGCGAGGTCGACGGTGACCGCGCCGTGCTCGACGTGTGGGCGGAGAACCAGGACGGCGAGCGGGTGACCACCGGCGAGGCGGAGGTGGAGATCGGATGAGGTTCGACGGGAAGGTGGCTCTCGTCACCGGCGGCGCGCGCGGCATCGGCGCGGCGACGGCGGCGCGATTCGCGGCAGAAGGGGCGAAGGTCGCCGCCACCGACCTCTCGTTCGACGGCGAAGGTCCGGCGCTCCAGATCGCCTGCGACGTCACGAAGCGCGACGAGGTGGAGGCCGCGGTCGCGCAGACCGTCTCCGAGCTCGGCGGGCTCGATGTCCTCGTCACGTGTGCCGGGATCATCCGCGACAACCTCCTCCACAAGATGACCGACGACGACTGGGACGCGGTCATCGGGACGCACCTCCGCGGGACGTTCCTCTCTGCTCAGGCGGCGCAGAAGCACATGGTCGAGCAGAAGTCGGGGAAGATGGTGCTCATCTCGTCGACGTCTGCGCTGGGCAACCGCGGCCAGACGAACTACGCGGCGGCGAAGGCCGGTATTCAGGGCATGGCGAAGACGCTCGCCATCGAGCTCGGCCCCTTCGGCATCAACGTCAACTGCGTCGCGCCCGGCTTCGTCGTCACGCAGAAGACGGCGCAGACGGCCGAGCGCGTCGGCGTCGACTTCGAGGACTTCCAGAAGTTCACCGCTGAGCAGATCCCCCTGCGGCGCGTGGGCCAACCCGAGGACATCGCCTCCGTGATCGCGTTTCTTAGCTCGGACGACGCGAGCTTCGTCTCGGGGCAGGTGATCTACGTCCGCGGCGGCCCGTAGACGCTAGGCCGCGAGCGTCGCGACCGGGTACTGCCGCACGAGCGGGTCCCGCGTCACGAGCACGAGTCGCACCTGCCGGCGTCGAGCTGGCTCAGGATCCCGCACGCGTGATCGCCCTGCACTGGAGCAGGTACAGCTGGCCTCGCGAGAACGCCCACTCGATGTCCCGCTCCGGCCCGTACACGTCCTCGCACCGGCTGGCGAGACGGCCTAGCTCCTGAAGCTGACCGTCGTCCAGGCAAAGTCGCTCGACGCGCTCAGCGGGAACTTCCTCCTCGAACGTGCCACCGTCCGGCAGGCTGCGGATCGCGACGCTCTTCACTCCCGCCCTGCGCTCGAGCACCTGTCCCGAGCGGTCGACGCGGTACTGGTCGGGGATGACGAGGCCCGCGACGACCGCCTCCCCCAGCCCCCAGCTCGCCTCGATCATCCGCTCGTCCGCACCGGTCACCGGGTTCCGCGTGAACATCACCCCGGCCACGTCGACGTCGAGGAGGGCCTGGACGACGACGGCGACGCTCGGACGGGTGAAGAGCCCCAGGCGCTGCCGGTACGTGATCGCCGAGTCGGAGTTCGCCGACCACCAGATCTCCCTCAGCGCATCGCCGAGCTCGTTGGCCGACGGGACGTTGAGCAGCGTCAGATGCTGCCCCGCGAAGCTCGCGTCGGCCCCGTCCTCGTCCACGGCGGACGAGCGGACGGCGAGCGGGCCGCCGAGCGACCCGACAGCCTTTGCGACCTTCTTGAGCGCACGCTCCTCGCCACTCGCGACGGACTCGACGATCGAGCCGGCGAGCGCGATGCCCGGCGGGAGTGGAATCCCGGCCCGAGCCGCCTCGCCCAGGCCGACGGCCTTCGCACCGAATGTCCCCGCGTCGCGCGCCTTCTCGAGCGGCAGGACGTCCTTCACCAACCGAGCACCGCCACCTCGCCTGCGTTGCCGTCGACCCGTACGCGCGCGCCGTCGGCGATGCGCACGGTGGCGTCACGCGTTCCCACGACGCCCGGGATTCCATACTCACGAGCCACGATCGCCGCGTGCGAGAGCAGGCCCCCGCTGTCGGTCACGATGCCCCCGAGCAACGGCAGCAGGATGTTGAACGCCTCGCTCGTCGATTGGGTGACGAGGACGTCTCCCTGGACGATCCGGCCGAACTCGGCCGGGCCGGAGACACAGCGCGCAGGCCCCTCGTACGTCCCCCGGCTGGCCGCGAGGCCGCGGAAAAGGTCCTCTCCGTGTGCCTCCTCCGAGCTGCCGAACATCGCTCCGATGACGATCCCCGTCGCACGCATGACCCGCGCGACCGCGGGCGGCAGCCCGGATGGGTCTGGCGGCGGGGGAGGTGCGGGCCCGAGCGTGGCCGGGGCGTCCTTCGCGGTGCGTGATGTGCGGGCCGCCCGCCGCTCGGCGAGCTCGTCCGAGGATGGAGCCTCGGCGCCGGAGAGCAACGCGTGCATCTCGTCGAAGCCGGCGTCGATGAGAAGCTCGGCGTCGTGGAGCCGCCCTCGCTCGGCGAGCCGGCGGCCGGCGGCTAGCACCGCTCGTCGCATGATGCCGGACGCCCAGATGTCGCTGAACACCCCGCGCTCGTCGCGGATCCGGTACATCGCCCGAGCCTCGTCGAGCAACTCGTCGAAGTGGGCACGATGCTCCTCGGGCACTCGTCCTCGCATGTCCGCTGCGCGCTCTTCCACGTCGGACGCGACTACATCGCCTGCGTCGACGGCGACGCGTATCGCCCGCAACA
>JBKJWA010000118.1:0-3036 GCA_046716705.1 Gaiellaceae bacterium | reverse complement strand
ACACGGCGCCGCGCAAACTATAAAAGAAATAAAACTCGGACATGCTCAAGGCCAAGCAGGGCCGCTTCCGGCAGAACCTTCTCGGCAAGCGCGTCGACTACTCGGGCCGAAAGGTGAACGTCGCCGGGCCGAACCTTAAGCTCTACCAGTGCGGGCTGCCCAAGCTCATGGCGCTCGAGCTCTTCAAGCCGTTCATCATGAGCAGGCTGGTCGAGCGGAAGATCGTCCAGAACATCAAGGCGGCGAAGAAGTACGTCGACTCGATGGAGCCCGAGGTCTGGGACATCCTCGAGGAGGTCATCGCCGAGCACCCGGTGCTGCTGAACCGCGCGCCGACGCTCCACCGCCTGGGCATCCAGGCGTTCGAGCCCGTGCTCGTGGAGGGCAAGGCGATCCAGGTGCACCCGCTCGTGTGCCACGCGTTCAACGCCGACTTCGACGGCGACCAGATGGCCGTCCACGTCCCGCTGTCGGCAGAGGCCCAGGCCGAGGCTCGGGTGCTGATGCTGTCCTCGAACAACGTCCTCTCCCCTGCCCATGGTCGCCCGCTGACGACGCCTGCGAAGGACATGGTGCTCGGCCTGTACTTCCTCACGTACTGCGAGCACGATGTCGAGAGCGCCGATCCGAAGGCGCTGGCGAAGAAGCTCGGCATCGAAGGCTTCAAGCGGTTCGCTGCCGAGGATCAGGTCGAGCAGGCGTTGGACTCGGGCCAGGTGAAGCTCCAGGACCCGGTCGAATACCGGCACCAGGGTGAGGTCTTCCTCACCACGCCGGGCCGCGTCATCTTCAACGAGGAGATCGTCCGCTCGGTCGCCGATGTCCTCGCCGATCCCGCGGCGGCTTCGACGCAGCCGTACATGAACCGCACGATGGCGAAGAGGGAGCTCGACGACTTCATCGCCGACCTCGTGGAGCGGTTCGGCTCTGCGGTGCTCGCGGCGGTGCTCGACACGATCAAGACGCTCGGCTTCCACAACGCGACGCTCGCCGGTATCACGATCTCGAAGAACGACATCGTCATCCCTCCGGAGAAGGAGGAGATCCTCGCGAGCTACGAGGAGCGCGTCGCCGGCGTCATCGATCACTTCGAGCGTGGGCTCATCACTGAAGGCGAACGCCACGAGCAGGTGACCGAGATCTGGACGGAGGCGACTGACACCGTCGCAGCCGCGATGGAGAAGACGCTCTACGAGCTCAACCCGATCTACATGATGGCCAACTCCGGCGCCCGCGGCTCCTTCAAGCAGATCCGGCAGCTGGCCGGCATGCGCGGCCTGATGGCCAACCCGAAGGGCGAGATCATCGAGCGGCCGATCAAGGCGAACTTCATGGAGGGGCTCTCCGTGCTCGAGTACTTCATCTCGACGCACGGCGCGCGCAAGGGTCTCGCCGACACCGCCCTTCGTACCGCTGACTCCGGCTACCTCACGCGCCGTCTCGTCGACGTCGCGCAGGACGTGATCATCCGCGACGAGGACTGCAAGACGAAGGAGTTCATCACGGTCCCGCTCTTCCTCCCGGACGGTCAGAACCGCTCGGCAGCCGGCCGTGTCCTCGCAACGGACGTGTACAAGCCGCTCAAGGACGGCAAGCCCGGCAAGACGAAGCTCGCGTCGAAGGGCGAGGAGGTCACGACCGCCCGGATGCGAGAGATCGTCGAGGAGCTCGGGGAGCTCGCGAGCGAGATGACGCTTCCCGTGCGTTCGGTACTCAAGTGCAAGAGCAACTTCGGCGTGTGCCGGGCGTGCTACGGCACGTTCCTCGGCACCGGCGAGCTCGCCGAGGTCGGCGACGCGGTGGGGATCATGGCCGCGCAGTCGATCGGCGAGCCCGGCACGCAGCTGACCATGCGGACGTTCCACACAGGCGGCGTGGCCGGGGCCGACATCACCCACGGTCTCCCGCGAGTTCAGGAGATCTTCGAGGCTCGCACGCCCCGCGGTGAGGCACGCCTCGCCCAGGTGGCGGGAACCGTGCAGATCGAGCGCGCTGAGCGCGGACCGAAGGTCTTCGTCCAGCCCGACGCGGACGGCAAGGGCGAGACCCCGGAGCCCGAGGAGTACCTGCTCCCGCGGCGCACGCGCCTGCTCGTCGAGAACGGTCAGCGGGTCGAGCCCGGCGATCCTCTCAGCGAGGGCTCTCTGTCGCCGGTCGAGCTGCTCCAGCTGCACCACGTGGCCGGCAAGGGCTCCACCCCGACGGAGCAGTACCTCGTCGGCGAGGTGCAGAAGGTCTACAAGTCGCAGGGCGTCGACATCCACGACAAGCACATCGAGCTGATCGTCCGGCAGATGCTGAAGAAGGTGAAGGTCAAGGAGTCGTTCGACGCGGACTTCCTGCCCGGCCAGATGGTCGACCGGGTGGCACTCGAGCGCGAGAACGCACGCGTGAAGAAGGAGAAGGGCGCTCAGGCGACGTTCGAGCCGGTGATCCTCGGCATCACGAAGGCCTCCCTCGCCACGGAGTCGTTCCTCTCCGCGGCCTCCTTCCAGGAGACAACGAAGGTGCTGACGGACGCGGCCATCGAGGGCAAGATCGATCGCCTGCTGGGGTTGAAGGAGAACGTCATCATCGGCAAGCTGATCCCGGCCGCCACCGGCCTCAAGCGCTACCGCACGATCGGCATCGGCCCCTCGGCGAAGGTGCCGAAGGAGATGTACGAGCGCGAGTCCGTGCTCGCCGCGCTCGAGGAGATCGAGGCGGACGGCGGTACCGGCATCGACCTCGCCTCGCTCGGCATCGACCTCGATCTCGAGGCGCCGGCCGACGGCGACGGCAAGCCGGAAGCCGACGGCGAGAAGTAGAGACCCCTCGCCAGTGGGTCCCTCCACGGGGTCCTCTGGCTACCCTTTCGCGCCGTGAGGAAGGTCGTGCTCATCGCGCTCCTCGCCGGCGTCGTCGCCGGCGTCGGCCCCGCGTCGCCCGCCGCCGGCCCCGGCAGTCTCTGCGGGCTGCCCCACGACGGCCCGGTGTGGGTCGTGTCAGCGGCGGGCTCGGTGTCGTTTGGGAACGAGATCTTCGGGCAGCCGGGCG
>JBKJWA010000117.1:0-3439 GCA_046716705.1 Gaiellaceae bacterium | reverse complement strand
TCACGTTCCGCTCGCAAGAGCATGGCGAGCGCGGCGCGCAGCGCGGCGCTTCGGTTCGCGTAGTGCCCGCGAGCGATGGCCGCGTCCAGTTCCGACAAGTCCTCTTCTGCGATACGAACTGGTACCTGAATTGTCATACAAAGCGTACTCTAGCGTCGGCGCAGCACCCTGGTAACCCTCGCTACGCTCCCTCTATGTGCAGAAACATCAAGACACTCCACAACTTCGAGCCGCATGCGACGGACGACGAGATTCGCGCGTCGGCGCTTCAGTATGTCCGCAAGGTGAGCGGCATGCAGAAGCCGTCCGCGGCGAACGCGGCCGTCTTCGAGCGCGCGGTCGACGAGATCGCCCACATCACGTTCCATCTTCTCGACGATCTCGTGACGTCGGCTCCGCCTCGCGACCGCGAGGTCGAGGCGGCCAAGGCTCGAGCGCGGGCCGAGAAGCGCTTCGGCGCCGCCGTCGCCTGACGCAGAGAGGGCGGCTCGCCCCTCCCGCAGCACGGGAGGCAGCCACGCGGCGCGGAGCCGTCAACCATCGGCGCGGGCTGGCAGGCTACGCGTGAAGCGGCGCTCCGCGACGGGCGTGAATGCCTCGCCGCCGAGGATGTGCGTCTCGACGGTGATCTCGGTCTCATCGGCGGAGATGACGTGCGCTCCCTGCGCCTCGCCGAGTCGGTGAGGGCGGGGGCGCGTAAGCCCCGGCGCCGTCACGACGGCGATCGATCGCTCGCCGTCGAGAACCTCGAACTCGCGCCGCTCG
The DNA here is from genome assembly GCA_046716705.1 of Gaiellaceae bacterium. GTDB lineage: Bacteria > Actinomycetota > Thermoleophilia > Gaiellales > Gaiellaceae > PALSA-612. The sequence continues at coordinate 2,674 of JBKJWA010000117.1, read as the reverse complement.
GCGGCGCCCGCCTGGTGGACGTGGCCGGAGAGGATAAGCTCGGCGCCGGCCTCCGCGAGCTGCTCGAGTACGCGGCCGCGGCGGGCGAGCGGGCGCTTGCGCGTCCGCCAGGGCGCGTTGGCAAGCTGATGGTGGAGGCAGACGACGCGCAGCGCGCCGGCGGGCGCGGCGGCGAGCCGCTCGCACGCGCGCTCGAGAGCGCCCGCTCGTAAGCCACCCGACTGGTGCCGCCACGGCCGTACCGAGTTGACGCCCACGACGTGCAGGCCGCCGGCGGAGAGCACCGGCTCCGTCGTCTGCCACTGCCGCTCGAACTCCTGCCACGGCCGCGTGAACCGCGCCGGCGGCAGCAGCGGGATGTCGTGGTTGCCCGGAACGGCGAGCACGGGCGCCGGCAGGCCGCGCAAGAGTGCCGCTACCCGTTCGTGCTGATCGCGCAGCCCGCGGTGCGTGAGGTCGCCCGTCGCGATCACGAGATCGGGCGAAACGCGCTCGACGAGCGCCCGCAGCGCGCCCTCGACGAGGGGCTGCTCGCGCGCTCCGACGTGCACGTCGGAGATGTGGATCAGGCGCGCAGGCACAGCCGAGGCAGGCTATACACTGGCCTCGTGCCGGAAGAGTCGACCGAGTCGACTGAGCTCTTCGACGACCTCTACCTCGGCCTGCGCGCCGGCGGCGCGATCCGCAAGCAGCGTCGCGGCGAGCCGCTGACGATGGAGGAGGAAGCGGCGCTCGGCCACTGGCAGCGGCTGTCGAGCTGGCGCAAGGCGATTGCCGTCGGCGCCTTCGCGCTCGGGACGTTCGGCCTCGGCTTCACCATCGGCGGCATCGTCTTCGGCCGTCGCCGCAACGCGTAGTTCGCGGCTATCCTCCTGGTCTAACGCCCAGGGAGGCGGAGCGTGAAGACGCTGATTGCTGTTGGAGTGACGGCGTTCGTCCTCGCGGGGGTGTCTCTTGCCGCCCAGGAGGCGACGACGTGGAAGCTGAGCTCGACGCTCAAGGCGAGCGCGGAAGTGCCCAAGCCGACGGGCGTCACGGTCGGAGCGACCGGCACGTTCACGGGCACGGCAGTCGTGAACGCGAGCGGGGGAGCAAGGATCGCGTGGCAGCTGAAGTTCTCCAAGCTCTCCGGCCCCGCTGCGGCCGCGCACATCCACATCGGGAAGGTCGGCAAGGCGGGGAACGTCATGAAGGCCCTCTGCGGGCCGTGCAGGAGCGGGAAGAAGGGATCGTCGACGGTGACGAAGGCTCAGCTCGCGACCATCAAAGCCGGTAGGGCTTACATCAACATTCACACGGCGACGAACCCCGCCGGCGAGATCCGCGGCCAGGTGAAGGCAAAGCTGGGGCCGCCGACCGGGGGCTCACCGCCGCCGGCTCCACCGCCACCGCCCAGCGACCCACCGCCGCCGGACCCGTATCCGTAGCTAGACGAGTAGCAGCCGCGCGATCGCCGCGTGCTCGGGGAGAAAGCCTTCGGGGTCGAAGCCCCATGCAATCGTGTGTGCGAGCGTCCACCAGCGAAGGCGTTCGCGGTCAACCTCCAGGTTGGCAGACAGGTGATCGAGTCGCCGCCTGAGCCGCTCGGCTGGCCGCGGGTCGGCCAGCACGTCGTCCTTCCGGTCGCGGATCATCGCCACGAGCGTGAACTCGCGCTCGGCTGCGATCGGCTTGGGGTCGATGACGAGCCACGGCTCTCGTTCGCTGCGCAGGACGTTGCCCGCGTGGAAGTCCTCGTTCGAAAGCACGAGCGGCCCCTGCGTCGGTGCGAGCTCGCGCAGGGCGTCGACGGCGCTCTCGAGCAGTGACCGCTCGAACGGACGGCCATGGCGTTTCCATAGCTTCGGCAGCTCGTCGAACCAGGAGGCGGCGACATCCGCCAGCAGGCGGAGCTCGGCGGGCGGCGCCTTCCAGAGCCTCGGCAGGAGGCCCGAGACTACGTCGCCCGCCCCGTCGTCGTCGAGCTCAAGCAGGGGCGTCCCCGGTTGGCAGCGCTCGAGTAGGAGGGCGCGTCGTTCCTCGTCGTACGCGAGCAGGCGAACGGCGCCGTCGCCTCCCCACGTGCGGAGCGCGTCCGGCTCGTGCTCGGTCTCCGCGTCGGGGATGTTGATCTTGAGCACGGCATCGTCTGCGGGCACGACGAGCGACGCGTTGCTGTCGGCAAATGGCGCTTCGAGCTCGAGCCCCCAGAGCTCGGCGCATTCGGCCGCGATCTGCGGCAGCCGGTCATGCCATGCCGCACCCCCTGGCAGGCCGCGCAACCAGTGAAGACCAGCGGGAAGCTCGAGCGCTACTTCTCCTCCGCCTTCATCTTCTGGGCCACCGTGCGGGCGAGGGCGAGGATGTCCTCCGGGAAGATCTTGCCCTTCGCGGCGGCCGCGTAGATCTGGCCGGCGGTGTCGCCTGACGCGATGAAGACGAAGACCGCTTCGAACGGCCCGGCCCTGGTGTTGAAGGTCGCGTGCAGCACCGTCGCCGCGTCGCCGATGCCCTCGCCGGAGAGCTCCTCGATCTCGAGGCTCTCGGCGTCGAAGCCCGCGCCCTGGGCGAACGCGTCCGAGAACAGCTTCTTACCGGCAGGCCCCTGCACGATCCCGGAGACGGCCTGCACCGCGAGCGCTGCCTCGGCGGCGCTGTCCATCCGCTCGACGTTCGACTGGAGCCCGATCAGCTC
>JBKJWA010000116.1:0-5253 GCA_046716705.1 Gaiellaceae bacterium | reverse complement strand
ATCGTCCTACTCTTTTTCATCTTCCCGTTCGCGGCGCTGCTCGCCGTCGTCGCGCGGTCGCCGTATGCCGTCTGGCTACCACGGGCGCTCGCGACGGGCCTCGTCGGGCTGGCGGCCGTCTTCGCTGGGATCGGCCTCTACCATGCGTGGACGCACACGCTCGTCTTCGCGCAGGACCTTCGCGTCGCGAACGCCTACACGACGTACTTCCGCGTGACGTCGCTCTTCAAGGATCCGAGCATCTACGGACGCCAGCTCGTGCTCGCCTTGGCGTTGCTGGTCGTGCTCCTCTGGCTCGGCCGCACACGGGGGCTCGTGGCTGCGGCGCTGGCGGGCGTAATCTTCGCCGGCCTGTACTTCTCGTACTCGCAGTCGAGCCTCGTCGTGCTGTTCGCGACCGTACTCGTGGCTAGCCTCGTGCTCGCGGACCGCCTGAGCCGCAACGTCGTCATCGGGATCGCGGTGGCGATGGTGATCGCCGGCGGCGCCATGGCTGCGATCGAGGTATCCGAGCACGGCATCGGCCGCGCCACGAGCGGCCGGACGCGGCTCGTGTCGGTGACCGGGCACGTCATCGCCAACCACCCGGTGGTCGGCGTCGGCATCGGCAGCCAGCCGCTCGCCGCCAAGGAGGAGCTCGAGACGAGACGACGCGCGTCGAAGAACGCGTCCCACACCACCCCGCTCACGGTGCTGGCCGAGCTCGGCGCGGTCGGCTTTCTCCTCTACATCGCATTCCTTACGGGCGCCGTCCGGCTGCTGTGGGAGTCGTTCCGCCGAGATCGCGTCGTCGGGCTCGGGCTCGGCGTGTGCTTCCTCGTCCTCTTCCTCCACTCGCTCTTCTACTCCGGCTTCTTCGAGGACCCGGTGATGTGGGGCGTGCTCGGCGTGGCCGCGATGCTCGTAGCGGCCAACCCGCCCCCCGTAGAACCCGCCTGACCCTCCTGGGCCGCTGGCACACTTCGTCGCGCCCAGCTGATGCGACGACGATTCCTCCTTGCCCTCGGCGGCGCCGCTGTGGTCCTCGCCGCGGGCGCGGCCGGGGCCTGGCTGCTCGTTCTCGAGCCGTCCGAGCCCGCGGGCTCGATCGATACGAACCTCGAAGGCGTGACGGTCATCGGGCCGGCCAAGCCGAAGAAGCCACGCAAGCCGAAGACTCCGGTCGTGAGGCATGAGGAACCGTGCTGGGAGGAGTTCGGAGGAGATCCTCAGCGCTCGCTCTCGCGCGTCCGCATCCGGCTCGGAAAGCCAACACGGCCGCTCTGGGCGCGAGCGATGGGCAGCTATATGGAGTATCCGCCGAGCTACTGCGACGGGACGCTCTACGTCAACACGTTCCGAGGCCGGACGGCAGCGTTCGACGCCCGCACAGGAAAGCTCCGGTGGTCGCGAAAACACCGCAGCCCGAAGCATTCCACGCCTGCTATCGCCGGCTCGCGGCTCTTCGTCTCGTCGAAGGGCGGCAGCCTGAGGGCGCTCGACCGCGAGACGGGGCAGCTGCTTTGGAAGCTGAAGACGTCCGCGAAGATCGAGTCGTCGCCGGTCGTGATCGACAACACGGTGTACTTCGGCGCGACCGACGGACGGCTCTTCGCCGTGAACACCGCCACCGGCGCCGTGCGCTGGGCCTACGACACCGGCGGGCGCATCAACGCCAGCCCATCGGTCTGGGGCAACCGCATCTGCATCTCGACGTACGCGGGCTCGCTCTTCTGCCTCGATCGCCGCGACGGTTCGAAGCTCTGGAGCAAGTACTTCAACCGCGGCTTCTTCCGCAACGAGAGCTTCTATGCGAGCCCGTCCACCGACGGCCGCCGCATCTTTCTCGTCTCGCGCTCGGGGAAGGTGTATGCGGTGAACGCGCGGAACGGCGCGTCGGTGTGGTCGGGACGCGTCGGCGCGCCCGGCTATACGACGCCCGCTGTCGCGGCAGGGAGGGTGTTCGTCGGAGGATTCGACGGAACGCTGCGCGCGTACAACGCCGCGAACGGCACGCAGCTCTGGAGGCGCTACGTGAACGGCCGCATCCTCGGCGCGCCCGTCGTCGTGGGCGATCTCGTGTTCTTCTCGACGCTGGAGACGAACACGTACGCCGCGCGCGTCAGCGACGGGAAGATCGTCTGGAAGATCGGCATGGGAAAGTACTCGCCGGGCATCGCCACGAACGACCACTACTACTTCTCGCTGAACGGGATCCTCGTCGCCTTCCGGGCGGAGAACAGCCCGCCCGACCCGGCGCAGCGCTAGAACCTAGAACAGACGAGCGTGGCGGCGCCGCCAGAACGGCGACCGTTGCGTCGCGTAGGCGGCCGCGTTCCACGCGCCCATGCGGCAGCGGTACCAGGCTTCGGCCGGAGCGGCGCGAGCGGGACGGCGCCGGCTGCTCTCGTAACCGAGGTCCGCGAGCACATCGCCGGCGATGCCCTCGAACGCGGCCGCGTCCTCAGGGCTCATCTGGCTCCGCCAGTTGCGGACCCCGCGGGTCGGCGGCTGGAGCAGGCGCTGGTGGTGTGGCTTGGCGGAGACGTCCACGGCGCCGGCGTAGTCGAGCATCGCCGGCTCGAACGGAATCGCGGCGAAGTCGCAGATGGTGCGGACGACACCCCCGGTGTCGGCGACGAGGTCCTCATAGCGAACCTCGAGGTAGCGGCTCGTTCCCACCTTGGTCCCGAGGGAGCGCGCGCGGCGAACCTCCGTCCGCCACTCGCACGCGAAGCCGGCGGCGCTCCGCGGGTGCGCCCACGTCTTCGTCACGACACCCGCCGGCATGTCGAGAAACGCAAGCGCCGCGTCGCGCCCGTCGCGGATGAGGTGCACGTACTGGGCGTCCGGAAACAGCCGGTCGATGAGGTCGAGGTGCCGCATGTACTGGGGGGTCTTGTCCCCCCAGCGGGGCTTGCCGTGCTTGGCGGCGTACGCAGAGAAGACGGCGGCTATCGCCTCGCCGACGCGCATCCCCGGGCGAAGCCGCGCTGCAAGCTCGTGCGCGGGCACCTCCCAGGCGGCTAGCCGCGGCAGCCGGCGCAGGTCGTCGAGGAAGGCGTCGACATCGACGGTGGCGGGATGCCTGTGGGCGAGCTGCGGAATGAAGAAGGTCTCGTCGGGGATGGCGATCCCCGGCGAACGGTCGAGGATGACGCGCAGGAGCGTCGTTCCCGACCTGCTGACGCCGAGGACGAAGAGCGGCGCGGTCATCGTGGCCTGCGCACGACGACGGTCGCCCGCGCGCTGTGTCCGGCGGCCGTGACGACCAGCACATAGCGGCCAGGGCGCTCGGGGGCACGGAAGGTGACGTTTCCCTTCGCCGTGCCGCGCTCGACGAGGCTCGAGCCGCGGCGAAGGATCCATTTCTGTGTCGGCGCGTCGGCCGCGACAGCGATCCTCACACGCTCATTCGGTCGAGCCTGGACATCGCGTTCGGCGAGCACGACGTAGCGAACATCGATCCGTCCGGCGGAGACGGGCCGAGACACGTTTCCGGCAAGATCCTGCGCGCGTACGACGAGCCGGTACGAGCCTGGCCGCGCCCCACGACCCAACCACTCGATCGCGCCGGCGGGCCGCGTTCGCCTGCTCGTCACGCGCCGGAGGCCCTTGACGTAGAGGATGGCCCTGCCCGGCTCGCTCAGCCGGTAGCGGACTCGCGCGACATCGCCAAAGCCGTCCCCGTCCGGGGAAAAGCCACCCGGCGAGGTGAGAACGACCTTCGCCGAGGTGATACGCGGGCGCGTCACGTCGACGCTGATGGGGTTCGGCAGGACAATCGTCCTGTCGGCGCGGCCGAGCTCGACCTTCGGCCGATAGCGCCCCTCCGGCACGGGGCGACCGTGGTCGTCCCGCCCGTTCCAGAAGAACTCGTGTGGCCCGCGTGCGGCGCGCTCCCCGTCGACGAGGGTTCGGATCTCGCGACCTTCGTCGTCGAGCAGCGAGAGCTTCAGCCGGTCGGCCCGCCGCAGCCGAAACGAGATGAGCGCCCGCCGCTGCGGGCACCTGCACGAGGGCGAGAACACCTTGTCCACCACCGTTCCGGTAACCGGGGACTTTTCCACCTTCAGCCGCTCGGCGACTCCGAACGCAACCGCCGATCCGACGAGCAGTGCGAGGGCGACGAAGAGCGGGGCGTGGCGCCGCACGGGGCGACGATTCTAGTCTGGAAATGACAGGGGACACTCACTGCGACTGTCCTTTTCCTATGAGCCTGCTCAGACGGGCGCGCGGGCTCGCTGGAAGCGGATCCACGTGTGCCGGCCGAGCCAGACGAGCAGCGCCGTCGCCCCCGCCGCGAGCGCGACCACGACGATGATCCCGGCTCCCGGCACGTCGAGGAGCTTGATGCCGGCCAGCCCCAGCACCCCTGCGAGCAGGAGGCGGAGCGGCCGCTCGGGGATCGAGAGCGTGAGACGGCCACCGACGAGGACGCCCGGAATCGACCCGAGCAGGAGCCAGGCGAGGATCGCGAAGTCGATGTTGCCCGCCGCCCAGTGCGCCGCCCCGGCGACGTAGAGGAGGACCGCTGCGTGGAAGATGTCCGTCCCCACGACCTTATGGGCGCGCAGGGGAAAGATGATGAGCAGCGTCAGGCCGAAGAAGACGCCGCTGCCCACGGACGTGAGGCCGACGATGAACCCGCCCAGCACGCCGATGAGGACGGCCGCAGTACGGTCCCGCCGCGTGAGCTGCCAGTCGACGTCGCCGGCCGTCTCCTTCTGAAGAAGGCTCTTCGCGATCAGGCCAACCGCGCCGAAGAGCAGCGCGCCGCCGAGCACCTGCCCCATCGCCGACTCGACGTCGTCGCCGTAGCGCTCGGTCAGCTGGACGTTCACCCAGACGCCGAGCAGCGAAGCCGGGGCCGACCCGACGAGCATCCAGCCGGCCAGCCGCGCGCGGACGTTGCCCATTCGCCGGTGCTGGACGGCGCTGACGCTCTTGAACGCGGCGCCGTGGGCGATGTCGGTGCCGATCGCAGTCGACGGTGGCACGCCGAACAGGAAGACGAGCAGCGGGGTCATGAGCGAGCCGCCGCCCATGCCGGTCATCCCGACGAGCACCCCCGTCAGCAGCCCGAGAAGGGTGTACTGCCAGGTCACGTGACGTTCAGCTTCGGTATGCCTCGATCAGCACCTTCGCGACCTCGGGGCGCGTGAACTCGACCGGGGGCACGTCTCCCTTCCCGAGCATCTCCCGCACCTTCGTCCCCGAGAGGAACACCCTGTCCTCGGGGCCGTGCGGGCACGACTTCGTGCTCGCCATCGA
>JBKJWA010000115.1:0-4236 GCA_046716705.1 Gaiellaceae bacterium | reverse complement strand
TGCTCGTCTCGAAGCCGTCCGTGCACTCCCCCCACGAGAAGACGGGGAAAAACGGCTTGCCGTCGACGACGAGCCTCCCGTCCCGGACTGCGGCGCGATGCCGAGGCGCGCTCGGTGGAGGCGGTGGAGGCGGCTGGGGTGCGGCGTGGGTCGTCGCCGGCGGCTGCTCGCCGTCGTCGCGCGTGAGCAGCACCACCGCGACTGCCACCGCGAGCAGGAGCCCCGCCGCGACGGCGACGTATTCGGCCCGTAGCCGTCTCACGCCGTGCACAGCGCCTGCTGCCCGCGCAGCCGGCGCGCGGCCGAGCGCGCGTCCCGGAGCGGCTCGGGTGTGCGTGCGCGCTCCGTGGCCGTCAGCAGCACCTCAACGGCGATCTCGGGCCCGGTGCGCCACGCTGCGTGCACGGCGAGCGGCCGCGTCCCCGGCTTCGTCCGCACCCAGTAGCCGACCCGCTCGCCGTCGAGCACGAGCGGGCTCGTCGCGCCGCGCTCGTCGTGCGGCCATTCGCCCTCGGCGTGGAGCGGACGGTGGGTCACGCCGACGGTCGGCAGGCCCAGCACCGCGCCGAGATGCAGCGCGAGGCCGCAGCGACGAGGGTGGTCGCGACCGGAAGAGTCGACCAGCAACACGTCGGGCGCCGCGGCGAAGCTCCGTGCGGCGCGCTCGAGCAGCGCTCCCTCGCGTAGTGCGAGCTGGCCGGCCATGTAGCCCGCCGCAGCGTGCCCGGTGACGACCGTCACGTCGTCGCCGCAGGCGGCCGCTGCGAACCCACGGTCGCCCTCCGATCCGTTCCCCGACGACGCCTGGTCGAAACAGGCGAACACCGCGCCCACGGCGTAGCGGCCGAGCGGGCGCCACGCGGTCCAGACCTCGGACGCGAGGCGATCCTGCTCGGCAGCCAGCTCCCGGGGGGTCTGCGGCCACCTCATGGGCGGCCCTCAGTGTGCCTGCGAGGGCAGGCTGGGGTCGCTACGACGTGGCGTCGTCTAGTGCGTCGGCCGCGGCGTCGGCGGTGTCCTCCGCCTTGTCGCCGGCGGTCTCCACCTTGTCTGAGGCTGTGTCGCCCCACGATGAGGCAGTGTCGGATGCCGTGTCCCACGCGTCGTCGTCGGCGTGCTTCTTCCGCCAGAAGAACACGACGGCGCCGACAGCAGCGAGCAGTGCGATGAGCTTCTTCATGTCTCTCCTTTCCTGGACAGCCGAGTCTACGAGCTTTGAGCCTGGGCCGCGGTGCGTCGCCTCGGGCCCACGTGGATGGGACGGCCGAGCGCGACGAGCCCTGCCTCCTTGAACGCCTCGGACAGTGTGGGATGCGCCGCCATGCCGTCGGCCACGGTCTCCACGGTCGCCTCCGCGTCGAGCGCGACGACGGCCGCCTCGATGAGGTCGGTGACATGGGGGCCGATCATGACGACGCCCAAGAGCTCGCCGTAGCGGCTCTCGTGGATCGATTTCACCCAGCCTACGGTCTCGTTCTGCATGACCGCGCGGGCATTCGCCGCCCAGGGGAACCTGCCGACGGCCACGTCGTCGCCGTGCTGCTCGCGCGCCTCGGCCTCCGTGAGCCCGACGCCGGCGATCTCGGGATCGGTGTATATGGGGCGCGGGACGGCGCGCGCGCCCATGACAGCCTCGTGGCCCGTGGCGTTCTCGGCCGCGATCTCCCCCTCACGGAACGCCGTGTGCGCGAGTTGCCAGTACCCGGCGCAATCGCCAACCGCGTAGATGTGCGGCACGGACGTCCGGCGATGATCGTCTGCCGTGATGCCCTTCCGTGGGTCGAAGTCGACGCCCGCCTGCTCGAGGCCAAGGCCCTCGACGAGCGGCGCGCGGCCGACGGAGACGAGCATGAGGTCGGCCTGAACGGTCTCCCCCTCGCCGAAGTGCACGGTCAGACCGTCGGCGCCATCCTCCACCTTCGTGCACTGCTTGCCTAGGTGGAGGGCGATCCCGCGCTTGCCGAACTGCTTCGCGAGCTCCTTCGTCGCGTCCGCGTCCTCCTGCGGGATGATCGAGTCGAGCATCTCGACGATCGTCACCTCCGAGCCGAAGCGCTGGAAGATCGACGCGAACTCGCAGCCGATGATGCCGCCGCCGAGGACGACAAGGCGGCGCGGCACCTCGGTCTGCGCGAGCAGCCCCGTCGAGTCGACGCACCGCGGCGAGTCGAGTCCGGGGATCGGGGGCCGCATCGGGAAGGACCCCGTGGCGACGATGGCCGACGTGAACGTCACGTCCTCTCCGCCTTCGACGCCGATTGTCGTCGCGTCCTTGAACGCGCCCTTCCCCTTGACCCACTCGACGCCGTTGGCCTTGAGCAGCATCGCGACGCCGCCCGTCATCTGCTTCGAGACGCCATTCTTCCACTCGTTGGCGGCAGCGAAGTCGAGCTGCGGCGCCCCGACGTTTACGCCGAGCTGCGCGAAGGTCTCCTCCGCAGCTTTGAGACCGTGCGCCGTCTGCACCCACGCCTTCGTCGGGATGCAGCCGACGCGGAGGCACGTGCCGCCGAGCTCTGCCTCCTGCTCGATGCACGCGACCTTCGCGCCCAGCTGCGCTGCTCGGATTGCGGCCGTGTAGCCGCCCGGCCCGCCCCCGAGGACGGCGACGTCGCATTCCATGGGCGCGATCCTATCGACTAGGTTCTGGGTCGCCGTGCTGAGCAAGATCGCGCTGTTCACCGACGACGCCGAGACGCTCGTCGCCTTCTACCGGCGGGTGCTCGGGCAGGAGCCGGCGTCGTCGTGGCCGGGCGGTGCGACGTTCGACCTCGAGGGCGTCACGCTGCTCATCCACGTGCGCGGGGAGCCGCAGGACGGCATGCCGCCCAACGAGGACCACTTCGCGCTGCGTGTGAGAGACGTCGACGAGGAGGCCGCCCGCCTGAGCACTGAGGCAAAGGACTACGACTGGGGCCGCTCGGCGTACCTCACGGACCCCGACGGCCGCCTCGTCGAGTTGGCTCGCGTAGGCGCCGGCCGCGTGGACGCAGCGAAGTCGAGCCGAGAGGAGCTTCTAGAGCTCTTGGAGCAGGCGCATGCAGCGGTGGAGGCTTCCCAGCGTCACTCGGGATCGGTCAGCCACCTGACGGGCGATCGCCGGTACCAGCGCCAGCAACAGGAGGTCCTCAAGCTACTCGGGGCTATGCGGAAGCGCCTCGAGGCGTATCAGGGCTAGGGGCAAGCGGAACGGCCCGTGCCGACTGAGCGCCTGCCCGTGTCGCGCGAGCATCGTCAGATCGGCGGTCGATCGTAGGTCTTGCAACGCGCGTCGGCGACCTTGACGAGCCCGACACATCGGCGTACGACAGGTCTCAGCGGTCAGCGCGGTCCTCTTCGAGCGCCTCGCTTGCGCTATGCGATAGTGCTTAGAGAGCGGCGCGCATGACGAGCGCCCCGCCGCGCTCGCCCACCTTCTCGAAGCCGTGCCGCTCGTAGAGGGCGAGCGCGGGGTTGTCCGGCTCGACGCTGAGGCTGACCCCGGAGAAGCCGTCCTCCGCCGCCTGCGCGAGCAGCGCCGTCAGCAGCTCGGCTCCGTAGCCGCGGCCGCGGCGGCTCGGCACGACGGCGATCGTCAGCTCGGGCGTCTGCTCGTCGACGAAGCCGTAGCCTGGATGCGTCTCCGTGAACAACCGGTACCACGCGGCCGCGACCGGCTGGAAGCCCTCGATGAGGATGAGCGCGCGGTCGCCTGGCCGTCCCCAGCCCTCGACGTAGCGTGACACGGGCAGGTCTCGGAGCTCCGGCTCCTCCCAGCGCCAGTAGTACGCGTGGCGCAGCATGTCGCGGAGGAACGCCGTGTCGTTCGCGTCGCCTCGCCGGATCATCGACCTGAGTCTAGAGTCACCCACCGTGGCGACCGTACGAGGCTACGAGCGTCGTATCTACCACGTGAAGGACTCCCCGTATCTCAGGCGCGCCCTGGACTGAGTTCTCCGCCAACCTCCTCGCTCACAGGGCGAGCGACAGATCTTCGAGCATCGCCTTCACCGTCTCGAGAAACTCGGCGGCCGGGGCGCCGTCGACGGCGCGGTGGTCGCAGGTGAGCGTCATCGTCATCGTCGGCCGGGCGACGATCTCGCCGTCGCGCACGACGGCTCGCTCCAGGCTCGCCCCCACGGCGAGGATCGCCGCCTGCGGCGGGTTGAGCACGGCCACGAACTGGTCGAGCCCGAACATGCCGAGGTTCGAGATCGTGAACGTCCCGCCCTCGACGTCCTCGCGATGGAGCTTGCC
>JBKJWA010000114.1:0-3585 GCA_046716705.1 Gaiellaceae bacterium | reverse complement strand
AACCCGCACTGCACGGCCCCAGCCTCGACGAACGCCGCCTGCACCGGGTGCAGCTCATCGCCCTCCCCCAGCCCCTCCACGGTCGCGATCTCGTGCCCCTCCGCCTGCGCGGCGAGCACCAGGCACGAGCACACGAGCTTGCCGTCGAGCAGCACCGAGCACGAGCCGCACTCACCCTGCTCGCACGCGTTCTTCGAGCCCGGCAGGCCCATCCGCTCGCGAAGGGTGAAGAGGAGGCTTTCGCCTGGCCAGACCTCGGCCTCCTTGCGCTCCCCGTTCACCGTCGCCTCGATCCTCATGCCGCGAGACACCTCTCCACCGCGCGCCGCGCCAGCACGCCGAGCGCGTGGCGGCGATACGCCGCCGTCCCCCGCAGGTCGTCGATCGGCGAGCAGGCTCGGACGACGGCGTCGGGCAGGCTCCGCGCGTCCCCCATTGGCACGCGGACGAACCCGGGTACGGGGCCTGCCGATCCGAACGATGCGCGCAGCTCGTCGCGCTCGCGATCGGCAGCGACCGCGAGCGAGCACACGGCGATCACCATCGCGTTTCGCGGCCCCACCTTCATGAACGTCTGCGACCCGCCCGACGGCCGCACGACGACCGCCACGATGAGCTCGTCGTCGGCAAGCGCGTTCCGCTTCGGACCGACGAGGAAGTCGCTGACGGCCATCCGGCGAGCACCGCGCTCCGTGCTCGCAAGCTCCACCTCCGCCTCTTCCACGAGTAGCGGCGGCAGGGCGTCGCCGGCCGGAGATGCCGTGCCGAGGTTGCCGCCGAGCGTGCCGCGGTTGCGAATCTGGGGCGACCCGACCGTCCGCGACGCCTCCGCGAGCGCGGGCAGCTCCGACGCGAGCTCGCCCCGCTCGATCTCGGCGTACGTCAGGCCCGCTCCGAGCCTCAACGCGCCGTTCTCGCGCGACCAGCCGCCGAGCTCGGCCACCTCGCCAAGATCGAGGATTGCGTCGGGCCTAGCGCGATCGAAGTTGAGGTCGACCATCACGTCGGTTCCGCCGCGGATCGCAAGCGCCGCCGGATGCTCGGCGCGCATCGCGAGCGCCTCCGCCAACGTTCCGGCTCTCAACACTTCCATTCCGGTGTTCTAGCGCTCCTCGCGCACGTACGGGATGCCGAGTGCCGCCGGCGCGCCGACACGGCGCTTCGCCAGGCCTGTCGAGACGAGGACGAGCACGAGGATCGTCATGACGTACGGCAGCGCCTGGAGAATCTCGGGCGTCACCTGCACGCCGTGCGCCTGCAGCGCGAACGGCAGCGCGGAGAGTCCGCCGAACAGATACGCGCCGACCAGACAGAGCTCCGCGCGCCAGAACGCGAAGATGACCAGTGCGATCGCGATCCACCCCGCGCCGCTCACGAGCGTGTCGCCCGATGTCCAGCCGGCCGTGATCGAGAGGCTGTAGCACGCGCCACCGACACCGGCGAGTGCGCCGCCCACGATGACGTGGACATAGCGGTAGCGCGCGACGCTGATCCCCATGGCGTCCGCCGTCGCCGGCGACTCGCCGACCGCGCGCACGTTCAGGCCCCAGCGGGTGCGCGTCAGGTACAGCGCGATGGCCCCCGTCAGCAGCCACGACCCGTAGACGAGCGCCGACTGGTCGAAGAGGATCGGGCCAAACACCCAGAGATCGCCCAGGCCGAGGACGTCGAGCGAGCCGAGCTGGTGCTTGGGCGGCAGGTCTGAGAGATGGAGCTCGGCGCCGAAGTACGCGGACAGGCCGAGCCCGCCGGCGAAGATCGTGAGCGCGAGGCCGGAGACGATCTGGCTTGCACGCAGTGTGACCGTGAGAAATGCGTGAATCGCCGCCATCGCCGCGCCCGCGGCTCCCGCTGCGACGACGGCCGCGAGGAGGACGACGGCGTTCGCACCGTCAATGCGCTGCGTGGCCCAGAAGCCAACCGCGGCACCGAACAGCATCATCCCCTCGACACCGAGGTTGAGCACGCCGGATCGCTCCGCGAGCAGCTCGCCGAGGGCAGCGTAGAGGAGCGGCGTGCCGTAGAGCACGGCCTGCGCGAGCACGAACACCAGCAGGCTGTCGTTGATGCTCACGCCGCGGGCTCCGTGGCCGGCCCGCGTGCCCGACCCGCCCGTGTGAAGCGCACGCGGTAGCGGACGAGCAGCTCGCCTCCGAGGGCGCAGAAGAGAATGACGCCCTGCATCACGCCGACGAGACCTGACGGGAACTCCGGGCCCTGCAGCGTGAAGCCCGCGTTCTGCAATCCGCCGATCAGCACGGCGACGAGGCAAACCGCGAACGGGTTGTAGCGGGCGAACGCCGCGACGACGATCCCCGTATACCCGAACGCGGCCGCCTGCAGCCCGGTCGGGCTGCCGTCGAGCGTATGTGTGAAGTCACCGATCTGGCTCGCGCCGCCGATGCCGGCGACAGCACCCGAAATGCCCATAATCGCGAGGATCTTCCGGCGCGTGCGCATGCCGGCGTAGCGCGCCGCACGTGGCGAGTCGGCGATCACGCCGACCTCGAACCCGAACCGCGTCCGCGAATAGAGGGCCCACAGCACGACGGCGGCGCCGATGCCGAGCAGGAAGCCGAGAGGCACGACGAGGCTCGAGCCGTACGTCGGCCAGTCCGACTCGATCGGCATCGGCTTGCCCTGCGGGAATGCCCGTGCTTGTAGCGTCGACGTGTCGCGCCAGTACGACGCGCTGTCGAAGATGAGGTACGTCAGCAGCAGGCCCGCGACGTAGTTGAGCATGAGCGACGTGATGATTTCGTTCGTGCGCGCGAACGCCCGCAGGACGCCGGGGATGAGCGCCCAGAGCGCCCCACCGACTCCGCCCGCGACGCACATGAGCAAGACGAACATCGGCGTCGACGTCGTTCCCCGGTCGCCGAGCTGAAGGGCGATCCACGACGCAAAGACCGCACCGAGGTAGAGCTGGCCCTCGGCGCCGATGTTGAACAGATTCATTCGGAACGCGGCGGCGGCGGCGAGCCCCGTGAAGAGGATCGGCGTCGCGGACGTGAGCGTCGCCGAGAGCGCGCCGTTCCCCGTGAAGCCGGCCTCGATCATCCGTTCGTACGTATCCCACGGGTCGCGGCCGGTCGCGGCAAGGATCACCGCCATCACCCCGAAGGCCACGATCAGCGACCCGAAAGGCACGACGACCGACAGCCACCAGGGCTGATTGAGCCTTCGTTCTATGCGGATCAACGCTTCCCCCCGGCCATGAGGAAGCCGATCTCCTCCGGCGTCGCCGCGGCGGCGTCGAGCTCGGCGACGACCGCGCCCTCGTACATCACCGCGACACGGTCGGCGATCACGAGGATCTCGTCGAGGTCCTCGCTGATCACGAGCACCGCCACGCCGTCGGCAGCCGCCCCACGGAGATAGGCGTGGACGGTCTCGATCGCACCCACGTCCAGGCCGCGCGTGGGCTGGGCGGCGACGAGCACCACCGGGTTGCCCTGGAACTCGCGGCCGAGCACGAGCTTCTGGAGGTTGCCGCCGGAGAGGTTGCGCGCCGGCGTCGCGACGCTCGGGGCCTTGACGTCGTAGCGGGTGATGAGGGATCGCGCGATCTCCGCCATGCGCCGC
>JBKJWA010000113.1:0-18141 GCA_046716705.1 Gaiellaceae bacterium | reverse complement strand
GATGCGCTCCGACGGCGTGTCGGGCGTTCCCGTTCCCGAGTCCGACTTCGTCCAGAACCCCGAGTTCGGGAGCCCCGGCTACTGGGAGCCGGTGTTCGAGCGGGTGAACGGCGCGGCCACCGACGGCACGGCGACGGGAGGGCTGCACGGCACCGGAATCGTCGAGACGAAGGCGTTGCCGAGCGGCATCGTCCTCTCGACCGACGTCGACAACATCGTCACCGCGGGCACCGATCTCGCCTTCGCCGTGACGATCGAGGACACGGGCGACAACCAGGAAGTGCAGATCAAGGTCACGCTCACCATCGAGCAGCAGCCGTCGCCGATCGTGGCCACGAAGACGATCGACGTGATCAACCCGGGCGAGTCGAAGACCGTGACGTTCAGCGACCTCGGCCAGGTCGCGTTCGCGACGGAGACGACGGTGAAGGTGGACGTGCAGCCGGTGGAGGGCGAGGCCAACGCCGACAACAACTCAGCGTCGTACCCCGTCATCTTCTCGCTCGGCTAGCGGTGTGAGCTTCTCGACGGACGTTGCCGGGTGGCTCGCGGTCGGCGCCGCCTTCGTGGCCCTGCTCGCGCTCGTGCTCCTGATCGCGATCATGCGCGACGTCCGTCGCCTGCGTGCCGCGCAGAGCGTGCTGCTAGGCGGCGCGCAACGCGATCTCGCCGACTTCGCCGTGTCGTTGCAGACCCGCGTCGACGACCTGCACCGGGCCGTGGACGAGGTTGCCGCCGCGATCGCTCGGGTCGACCGGCGGGCCGACACGACGCTCGGCCGCACCTCGGTCGTGCGGTACGACGCGTACGAGGGCGCCGGCGGCCGTCAGTCCGCATCCGTCGCCTTCCTCGACTCGAACCGCTCCGGCGTCGTCATCAGCGCCATCCAGGGTCGCGACTATGCGCGCGTCTACGTGAAGGAGCTCGACCAGGGCAAGGCGGTGATCGCGCTCTCGCCGGAGGAGCAAGAAGCGGTCGAACGAGCCATGGCCTCCTAGGTTCCTGGGCGGTCGTCTCCCGGCCGGCGAAGCCGGCCTCCGACGACCTGACGCCGCTGGCGGCAGGATGCTGCGCTCGCTGCGCTTGACCGTATTTTCATACTGTCCTGCGCGCCGCTCGCTTGCCTCCTTTGCCAGCGCCGTCCCAGAAACCTAGGGTCTCGCCTCGGGGTCTGGCTAGAGTTTTGGCCTGATGCAGCAGGTCCTCGTCCTCAATGCGAGCTACGAGCCGCTCAACGTCTGCTCGGTCAGGCGGGCGCACGTGCTCGTGCACAAGCAGAAGGCGGAGCTCGTGGAGGTGCTCGACAGGCCGCTGCGATCGGCCGAGACGACGTTCGCCTGGCCGCACGTCGTCCGCCTGCGCACGTACGTGCGCGTGCCGCGCGCCGCCCAGCGACGAATCTCGCGCCGCGCGCTGTTCGCGCGTGACGGCTGGGAGTGCGTCTACTGCGGCACGACCGGCGTCCGGCTGACGCTCGACCACGTCGTGCCCCGCAGCCGTGGCGGCGACTCGGTCTGGGAGAACGTCGTCACCTCGTGCGCGCCGTGCAACCTTCGCAAAGGCGACAAGCTGCCCGAGGAAGTGGAGATGGTGCTGCCGCAGCCTCCCCGCCCGCCCACGCCGGCGCTGTTCATCAGGCTCCACACGCCGCGCGTTCCCACCGGGTGGCGCCCGTACCTCGAGCCGCGCGCCGCAGCCGCGGTCGCGTGACACACGCGCATGGCGGTGACGTATGGCTGACATGAGAACCAGCCGACTGCGCGCACTGGCTCTGGCCGGCACGGCGGCCCTCGCTGTGGTGGCCGTGGGCGCTGCGTCGGGAGCTGCGGGTGAGACGGCTGCGACAGGCTCGGCGGTGCGGTCGATCACGGTCACCGGCTCCGGGGCGGCCCTCTCGGTCCCGAACCGGGCCGCGTTCTCGTTCGGCGTGACGACGCAGGCGAAGACCGCCTCCGGTGCGCTGAACGGGAACAGCAACGAGATGCGGAAGGTGATCGACGCCATCAAGAAGGCAGGCGTGGCCGCGAGGGACGTCCAGACGTCGAGCGTGTCGCTCTCGCCCCGCTACTCCGGAAACGGCGAGGACATCGTCGGCTACACCGCTTCGAACACCGTCAACGCGACGATCCGCAACGTGTCGCGCTCGGGCGCAGTCATCGACGCGGCCGTCGGCGCCGGAGCGAACCAGGTCTACGGCCCTACGTTCACGCGCTCCGACGAGACCGTGCTCTACCGGCGCGCGCTCTCGGCGGCCGTCGCGAACGCGCGCGGCAAGGCGCAGATGCTCGCCGGCGCAGCGAAGGTGCGGCTCGGCGCCGTTCGCTCGATCGTCGAGTCATCGGCCGGCCCGGTACCGTTGGCCGAGAAGGCGGCCGCGGATGCTGCGACGCCCATCGAGCCCGGGACGCAGCGCATCGAGGCCACCGTCACCGTCGAGTTCGCTCTCCGTTAAGCGGCGTCAAGCGCTTCGCGCAAGGACGCCACGTACTCGAAGAGGGCCTCCGGGCCCGTTTCGGCCGTCTCGACCGCACGCGAGCCTACGACCACGCCGTCGGCGATCCTTCCTGCGGCCGCTGCCTGGTCGGGCGTGGAGATTCCGAAGCCGAGATGGAGCGGTACGGTGGTCAGGTCGCGTGCACGTCGAACAAGCTCCTCTGCCTCGGGCGACAGCGCCTCCCGCGGGCCCGTGGTGCCGGTGACGCTGACGAGGTACAACCAGCCGTCCGTCCGCTCGCCGGCGATCCGTACGCGCTCGTCGGTCGACGTCGGGGCGACAAGCTGGACTCGCCTCAGCTCGGGGTGCGCATCCACGGGCAGGTCGGCGACGATGAGGCTCGTTGCGCCTGCAGCCCGAGCGTCGTCGGCGAAGCGCTCGTAGCCGTACGCCTCGAGCAGGGAGGCGTACGTCATCGGCACGATCGGCGCCTCGATTCGCTCTCGCGTCCGGGCCACGCAATCGAGGCACGCGGCCGTCCGCATCCCCTGTGCCAATGCCTTCTCGGCAGCCCGCCGGATCACCGGACCGTCCGCGAGCGGATCCGAGAAGGGAAAGCCGATCTCGACGACGTCGGCTCCTCCGCGCACGGCCGCCTCCGCGAGCGCAGGCGTTTCCGGGCCGGCCATGAGGTAGACGACGAGCGTCTTCACGCTCGTGCGAGCACCTCGTCCAGATCCTTGTCTCCGCGCCCGGAGAGGCCGACGAGGACGGCTTCGGCGTCGAGATCCGCCACGCACGCGAGCGCATGGGCGGGCTCGAGCGCGGGGATGATTCCCTCCGTCTCCGCCAGACGACGGAACGTGGTGAGCGCCTCGTCGTCGGTGGCCACCTCGTATTGCACGCGGCCGGAGTCGCGGAGCAGCACGTGCTCAGGGCCGACTCCGGGGTAGTCGAGCCCCGCTGAGATCGAGTGCGCGTCCTCGATCTGGCCGTCGGCGTCGGCGAGCAGGGCGGAGCGCGCCCCGTGGAGGATGCCCACGCGACCGCCGGCGAGGCTTGCGGCACCGGCCGCCTCGACCCCCATGAGCTTGACGTCGGGATCGTCCAGAAAGGCGGCGAGCAGCCCAATCGCGTTCGAGCCGCCGCCGACGCACGCCACGACCGCGTCCGGCAGCCGTGCTTCGGCGGCGAGAAACTGCTCGCGCGCCTCCCGTCCGATCACCGACTGCAGCTCCCTGACTATCTCGGGATACGGGTGCGGGCCGACGCACGAGCCGATGAGGTAGTGCGTCGTTGCGACGTTCGTGATCCAGTCACGAATCGCCTCGCTTGTCGCCTCCTTCAGCGTGCGCGTGCCGAAGTCGACCGGGCGTACCTCGGCGCCGAGCAGGCCCATGCGTTCGACGTTGGGACGCTGTCGCCGCATGTCCTCCTCCCCCATGTACACGACGCACTCGAGGCCGAAGCGCGCGCAAACCGTTGCCGTGGCCACGCCGTGCTGGCCGGCGCCCGTCTCGGCGACGATGCGTTGCTTCCCGAGTCGGCGCGCGAGCACGGCCTGCCCGAGCGCGTTGTTGAGCTTGTGTGCTCCGGTGTGCAGCAGGTCCTCGCGCTTGAGGTAGACACGGGTGCCTGGCAGGAAGCGTTCCGCGAGCGTGAGCGGCGTCGGCCGGCCAGCGTAGTGCTTGCCCAGTGCGTCGAGCTCCTCCGCGAAGGACGGATCCGCGGTTGCCTCCCGCCAGGCAGTCTCGAGCTCGTCTAGCGCCGGTATCAGCGTCTCAGGGACGAAGCGGCCGCCGTACTCGCCGAACCACCCGTCGAAGGTCATCGTCGGGCCGCCTTCACGAATGCGCGGACGCGCTCGCGATCCTTGATTCCGGGTATCGACTCCAGGCCAGAGCTCGCGTCGACGGCCCACGGCCGAACGGCGGCCACCGCGTCGGCGACGTTCTCGGGGCCGAGCCCGCCGGCGAGCATCAGGCGGCCCTTCACCGCGCGGGCCCGATCGAGATGCGTGGGGTCCTCGCCGTCCCACGGCAGGTCGACCACCGTGGCCACGCGCTCTCCGTCTCTGAGCAGCACGGCATCGCGGCCGCGCACTCGCCCCTCCTCCTGCTCGTAGAGCTGGACGAGGTCCGCGCCGTCCCCTGCCTCCTTGCCGACGACGACTGCCACGGACATGGCATCCCCCGTGTCGAGCACGGACGCGGCAGCGCGCGGGCTCTCCGGCGCGAGCACGAACCCGCAGAGGTCGGCGCCGGCGCCGACCGCGTCGTCGACGTCCTCCTGTCGCGTGAGCCCGCACACCTTCACCACGGGGCGCGCGAGCAGCGAGGCGAGGGCTGCGCCGGGGTTCGCGGCTCGCATGAGCGCCGAGCCGACGAGAATCGCGTCCGCGCCCGCGAGCTCGGCTGCGATGCCGTGCACCCTCGTCTCGACCCCGCTCTCGGCGACGATCGCGCGGTCCCGCGGCGCCCGCGCGACGAGCCTGAGCTGTGCGTGACGGTCGACCGTGAACGTCGTGAGGTCGCGGGCGTTGATGCCGACCGGATCGGCGCCGAGTGCGACAGCACGGGCGAGCTCGCCGGCATCGTGTGCCTCGACGAGGGCATCCATGGCGAGATCGCGGGCGCGGGCTTGGAGGCGGCGGGCGGTCTCGTCGTCGAGATCGCGTAGGAGCAGCAGGACAGCATCTGCGCCGGCAGTGCGGAGCTCCACGAGCTCGTCCTCCGTCGCGAAGAACCCCTTCGCGAGCAGTGGCATGCTCGTTGCGGACTTCGCGGCTCGGAGGTCGTCGACGCTGCCGCCGAAGCGCTCGTCGACGAGCACCGACACGGCCGTCGCGCCTGCTCGCTCGAGCTCCGCCGCCAGCAACGCGGGATCGGCGTCTGCCCGAAGCTCACCGGCAGAGGGCGAACGGCGCTTGATCTCGGCGATCGCCTTCAGGCCGTCGCCGGCGAGCGCGTCGCGGAGGCGTCCCATCAGCGAGCCACTTCCGCGCGCGAGAACGAGACCAGACGGTCGAGCCGCTCGGCGGCCGTGCCGGAGTCGACGGCCTCCGCCGCTGACACAAGCCCGTCGGCGAGGTCGTGGGCGTGCCCCGCTGCGGCGATCGCCCCCGCGGCGTTCAGCAGCACGGCGTCGCGGTGCGGCCCTCGCTCTCCGTCGAGCACCCTGCGGATGGCGGCCGCGTTCTCCTCGGGAGCTCCGCCGCGAAGATCCCCGGGCGCGCAACGGTCGACGCCGAGCTCGAGCGGATCGATCGTGCGCTCGCGGACGTGCCCGTCGGACACTTCATAGACGAGATTCGGCCCGGCCGGGGACAGCTCGTCGATGCCGCCCGCTCCGTGCACGACGAACGCGCGGCGCGTGCCGAGCCGCTGCAGGACTGCGGCGATCACCGGGGCGAGCTCGGCCGAGTAGACGCCGACGATCTGCGCGCGCGCACCGGCTGGGTTCGTCAGCGGCCCGAGCATGTTGAAGACCGTTCGCACGCCGAGCTCGCGCCGAACCGGGGCGGCGTGGCGAAAGCCCGGGTGGTGAGCCGGCGCGAAGATGAAGCCGAAGCCGAGCTCGTCGATCGACTGCGCGATCCGGGCCGGCTCGAGCTCGAGTTCGAAGCCGAGCGCTTCCAGCACGTCGGCAGAGCCCGACGCCGACGAGACGGCGCGGTTCCCGTGCTTCGCGACCGCGGCGCCGGCGGCCGCGGCGACGAGCGCGGCGGCGGTGGAGATGTTGAGCGTGCGCGCGCCGTCACCGCCGGTCCCCGCCGTGTCCACGAGATCGTCTCGCACCGGCGTCACCGGAGTTACGTGCTCCCGCATCGCCTCCGCGCAGCCGGCGATCTCATCCACCGTCTCTCCCTTCGCTCGCAGGGCGACGAGGAAGGCGGCAGTCTGGGCGGGCGTCGACTGGCCGGACATGATCTCGTCCATCGCTCCGCGGGCCTTGGCGGCGTCGAGGTCGTGGCCGTCCAGCAGCCGAGCAATCGCGCTCGTGATCACCGAATGCCTTCCAGGAAGTTCCGCAGCAGGTCGCGGCCGAGCGGCAGCGTCAGCACCGACTCGGGGTGGAACTGCACGCCGTCGACGGGGAGCGTGCGGTGCCTGACGCCCATCACCTCGCCGTCGTCCGACCGCGCTGACACCTCGAGCTCGTCGGGGATGCGCGTGGCGGCCAGGGAGTGGTAGCGGCCGGCGCTGAAGCCCTGCGGCAGGCCGGAGAAGATGCCGCGGCCGTCGTGCTCGATCTCCGACGCCTTTCCGTGCAGAAGGCGCCTGGCCTGGGCGATCTCGCCGCCGAACGCCTCGACGATGGCTTGGTGGCCGAGGCACACGCCGAGCGTCGGCGTCGTGGGTGCGAGCTTGCGGACGATGTCGAGGGTCGCACCCGAGTCCTCCGGCCTACCCGGCCCGGGTGAGACGACGAGGTGTGTCGGTGCGAGGTCGGCGGCAGCGGTCGCGTCGACCTCGTCGTTGCGCCGGACGACGACGTCGCCGCCGAGCTCCTCCAGCAGGTGCGCGAGGTTGTAGGTGAACGAGTCGTAGTTGTCGACCAGCAAGACCTTCATCGCGTCGCCTCCGCGAGGTTGAGCGCGGTCTCGAGCGCCGCGAGCTTGCGCATGCACTCCTCGTGCTCGGCGTGCGGGCTCGAGTCGGCGACGACGCCGGCGCCGGCCTGCATGCGCGCGACGCCGTCACGGAGGACGATCGTCCGGATGGCGATACAGGTGTCGAGCGAGCCGTCGGGCAGGCGATAGCCGACCGCGCCGGCGTACGGCCCGCGACGGTAGCCCTCGAGCTCGGAGATGATCTGCATCGCGCGCACCTTCGGCGCACCGGACACCGTCCCGGCGGGGAAGCAGGCGCGAAGCAGGTCGAACGGCGCGATCCCGTCGCGGAGCGTGCCGGCGACCTCCGAGACGAGGTGCGTGACGTGCGAGAAGCGCTCGGCCTCGAGGTACCGCACGACCTCGACCGAGCCCGCCTCGCAGACACGTGACAGGTCGTTCCGGCCGAGGTCGACGAGCATCACGTGCTCGGCGCGGTCCTTCTCGGAGGCGAGCAGCCGCTCGACGTCGTCCGGCCCACGGCGGATCGTGCCGGCGATCGGGTTCACGCTCGCCCGCTTGCCGTCGAGCTTCACGAGCGTCTCGGGCGACGACCCGATCAGCGCGATGCCGTCGAGGTCGAGCAGGAACGTGTACGGGGACGGGTTGATCCTCCGTAGCGTGCGGTAGATCGCGATCGCGCCGGCGGCAGTCGGCCGCTCGGCCCGCTGGGAGAGGACGATCTGGAACGCATCCCCGGCGCGGATGTGCTCGATGGCGCGGCGGACGTTCTTCTCATAGTCGAGTCGCGATGGGAAGCGCCGCGTATGACCCTGAGCGTCGCCGTTTAGTGACGGCAGTTCCGGCCTCGGCCCTTCCAGCAGAGTGGTTGTGACGTCAGGGTCGCCCCAGAGCACCTCCGCGAAGCCATGCGCATGGTCGAAGCGGACGAGCGTATCGGCCACGATGAACCTGCTTTCGGGCGCGTTCGCGCCGGCCTCGGGCAGCGGCACCGTCGGCTCGAGCGTCGCGGCATGGTCGTACGCGAGGTAGCCGACGACGGGCTCCGGCCGCGACTCCGCCTCCTCGAAGGACACGAGCTCCGTGCCGCAGCCGATGAACGAGTGCCGGCCAAGCCGGCCGTGCTCGACCGACTCGAGCAGGAACGCGGCCCGGCCATGCTCCCGCAGCCGGAGGTACGCCCCGAGCGGAGTGACGAGATCGGTGGGGATGACGGTGGTCGGGTTCATGAGCTCCTGGAGAACGAAAAAGACCTCCCGGCTGGAGGTCTCGTGAGCGAAGCGGCTATGGACGTCGGGTCAGTCGACGCTCCCGCCTCGCTCGTAGCGCCACGCCCACGCCCACGTCGAGGTCGGGAAGGTCATGCCCGCAGGGTAGGGACCGATTCGCTACCGCGTCAAGTCAAGCCGCGCTCCATGAGCGATGTGTAACAACGGTGTCAGACACCGATTCTGTCAAGAGCTCTCTGCAAGATCTTCGTTCGGATCGATCCACAGCCTCGAACGCCGCTACTCGGTGGAGTTCGAGTGCCTCGCTCCATAGCCCTGCTGCACGTTTCGGCCAGGTGTCGCTACGGACCACTACACCCATGTGTCTGACACCGAGTCGTCAGCTCGTCTCCGCGGGAAGATCCCTTCGCGACCACTCGCTCCACGAGCCGGCGTACAGACGCGCATCGCCGCGGCCGGCCCGGTGCAGCGCGAGCAGAGGCACGCAGGCGGCGATGCCCGATCCGCAGTACGCGACGATCTCGTCGGCGTCGAGGAGCTCCGGTGGGACGGTGGCGCCGAGCGACGTCGGGACGTTCACGGCCCCCGGGATGTGGCCGGCCACCGGGTCGGGGCCCGTGGCCTCGCCGCGGTAGCGGTCCTCCGGACGAGCGTCGATGAGGACAAGCTGGGGATCGCCGAGCCGGTCGAGGATCTCGTCCGTCGTGATGAGGTCGTCGTTCCGCTCGCGCGGCGTGAAGACGGCAGGCTCGATCGTCTCCTCCCCATGGGCCAGCGGGCCCAGCCAGACGCCCAGCCCTCCGTCGAGCACCGCCGCCTGCTCGTGCCCGAAGTGCCGCAGCAGCCACCACAGCCTCGCTGCGCCGCCCGTCATGCCCTCGTCGTAGGCGACGACGAGCGTGCCGAGCCCGATGCCGGCGCGACCGGCAGCGGCTGCGAACTGCTCGGCCGAAGGCAGCGGATGACGGCCGCCGACCTCCGGCGGGATCGACAGGTCCGAGAGATCCTCGTCAAGGCTGAGGAACGCTGCGCCGGGAATGTGGCCGTCGAGGTACCGCGCACGCGCGGCCGGCGGATCGGCGAGGTCATACCGGCAGTCCGCGAAGCGCGTCTCCACACTGGCAGTATGTCCGCGTGAGCATCTGGTCGCGCAACTGGGACTCGGGTCCCGACGACGACTGGTCCGGCGGTGGCGGCAGCTCCAAGCGGCTCGCGCCGCCCGGAGGGATGCTGGGCGCCAGCGTGTACGAGCTTCCGCCCGACGGGTACGCCGTGTACCACTTCCACCACGGGTCCGAGGAGCTGCTGATCGTGCTGCGGGGACAGCCGACGCTCCGCACGCCCGACGGAGAGCGCGAATTGGATGAGGGCGAGGCCGTCTACTTCCCGTCCGGCCCGGAGGGCGCTCACGGCCTCACGAATCGCACGTCGGAGCCGGTGCGCTACCTCATGGCCGGAACCCGTCCCTCTCCGGAAGTCGTCGAGTACCCCGATCTCGGGCAGCTCACCGCGCAGTCTCGCCATGAGTCGCAGGCGGGCGAGCAGCTCTTCGCGATCCACCAGCTCGTCGAGCCTTCCGGCGAGTAAATCGGCATTGCCACTCGCCGGGGCCGCTGCTAAGGTGGCCGTCGCGATGTTGCTCCTCGGCTGACACCGATCTGCCCGCGCGCCGCCCGGTTCGCCGGGAGCGTTGCCCGTGTCCGCCGTTCGTACGTCTAGGAGCACCGAATGTTCGCAGTAGAGGTCGACAACTTGCGCAAGGAGTTCCGCCGCCGCAAGGGCCGCCGCCGCGTGCCCTTTGCCGCCCTGAAGGACATCTCGTTCACGATGGAACGGGGCGAGACGGTGGCCATCCTCGGTCAGAACGGCTCGGGCAAGTCGACGCTGGTCCGCCTGCTTTCCACGCTGCTGCTGCACGACGGCGGCTCGGCGCTCATCTTTGGACACGATGTCTTCCGCGAGCCGCGCGCGGTACGCAGGATCGTGAACCGCGTGTCGGTCGAGGCGTCCTTCTTCAAGAAGATGTCGGCGGCCGAGAACCTCAGCTACGCGGCGCGTTTCTACGGCATGACAGCGAGACAGACGCGCGGTGAGATCCCGCGGATCCTCGACCGCGTCGGCTTCCCGTCCGACCGCCGGAACGAGTCGATGGAGAACCTCTCGCGCGGCATGCAGCAGAAGGTCGCGCTGGCGCGCGCGCTGCTCACGTCGCCGGTCCTCCTTCTGCTGGACGAGCCAACGACGGGCCTCGACCCGCGCTCGAAGCAGGAGGTCCAGCAGTTCATCCGTGAGATCCGCGAGACGCACGAGGCGACGATCCTCCTCTGCACGCACGACCTCGCGGAGGCAGAAGCTCTCGCGGACCGGGTCGGGATCCTCGACCGCGGCGAGCTGATCGTGCTCGCGCCGGCGGACGAGCTGAAGGAGCGCTACGGGGCAGAGACGCTGGAGGAAGCGTTCTTCGCCGCGACGGGCCGGGCGTTCGAGGAGGAGATGACCGAAGAGGACATCGAGCGGGAGGTGTTCGCATGAGGGCGCTGCTCGGAACAATGCGAGCCGAGCTCGTCGGCGCCGGCGGCGTCGTCGAGCGCAACGCCTATCTCACCAAGCGCTACATCTGGTGGGACGTCGCGTGGTTCATCTGGACCGTTGCGAACACGCTCACGATCGTCTTCATCGCCAAGGGCATCGAGGCGACAGGCGGCACACTCGACGTCGAGGCGACGATGACGACGCTGCTCATCGGTGCCGTCGTCTGGGCGTACCTCGGGATCCTCTTCGAGTTCCTGATGGAGACGGTCGCCTGGGAGCGCTGGGAAGGCACGATCGAGTACACGTTCATGGCGCCCCTCTCCCGTGCGATGCACCTCGCGGGCCAGGGCGTATTCGCCGTCGCCTACGGGCTGATCCGGGCGCTGTTCCTCTACGCGGTCTGCGCGTTCGTCTTCTTCGACCTCGCCACCCCTGATGCGAACTATCTCGCCGCGCTGGTCGTACTGGTCGTCTCCTCGATCTCGTTCATCGGCATCGGGATGATGATGTCCGTCCTCCCTCTCATCTCGCCCGAGAAGGGGACGCAGCTCGGATTCGTCGCCCAGGGGACGCTGCTCGTGGTCTCCGGCGTGTACTACCCGGTAGAGGTTCTGCCGGGGTGGATGCAGGCGATCGCGACGATCTCGCCGGCGACGTACGCCCTGGACGGCATTCGCGAGGCGATTCTCGAGGGTCAGGGCATGACGGCGATGTGGGACGAGCTCTGGCCGCTGCTCGTGATCGGGTTCGTGTCGATTCCGGTCGGCCTCTGGGTCTTCTCCCGCGGTGAGCGATACGCCAAGAAGCACGGGAAGCTGAAGCGCAGTGGCTGAGCCGGTCGTCCACGTCGCGGAGCTCCGCAAGACATTCGACGTGCCCGAGCGCGAGGCGGGACTGAAGGCGGCCACGAAGGGCCTCGTCCGTCGCCGCACGCGGGAGGTGAAGGCTGTCGACGGCATCTCGTTCGACATCGCGCAGGGCGAGATCGTCGGCTTTCTCGGCCCGAACGGCGCCGGCAAGACGACGACCCTGAAGATGCTCTCCGGGCTGCTCTACGTCACCTCGGGCGAGGCGCGCGTGCTCGGCCACGTGCCCTCGAAGCGCGAGCGGGACTTCCTGCGTCGCATCGCGCTCATCATGGGCAACCGCAACCAGCTGCAGTGGGACCTGCCGGCGCTCGACTCCTTCGAGCTCAACCGCTCGATCTACCGCATCCCGCGCGAGCAGTTCTTCGAGACGCGGGACGAGCTGATCGAGCTGCTCGAGGTGGGCGACCTCGTGCGCAAGCCGGTTCGGCAGCTCTCGCTGGGCGAGCGAATGAAGGTCGAGATCGTCGGCTCGCTGCTCCACCGGCCACCCGTGTTGTTCCTCGACGAGCCGACGCTCGGCCTCGACATCACGATGCAGAAGCGCATCCGCGCGTTCGTCGCCGAGTACCGGCAGCGGCACGAGGCGACCGTGATGCTGACGAGCCACTACATGGCCGACGTCGAGGCGCTGTGCGAGCGCGTGATCGTCATCCACCACGGCCGGATCCTCTTCGACGGCGACCTCGCCGCACTCTCCGACACGGTTGCGGCCTGGAAGACCGTCGCCGTGGCGCTCGAGAACGGCGCGGGTGATCTCTCCGCGTACGGCGAGGTCATCCACCGAGACGGAGACGTCGTGACGCTTCGGGTGCCCAAGGCGGAGACGGCGCGCGTGACGGCGCGTCTGCTAGCCGAGCAGGAGGTGCTCGACCTCAACGTCGAGGACCCGCCGATCGAGGACGTCATCGAGCTGGTCTTCTCGCGGGAGTCAGCGGAGTGAGCACGGCGCCCACCGCGCTGCCGCAAGAAGGCCGTATCCGCTCGTTCGTCGACTTCTACCTGACGGCGATGCGCACGCAGGTGTCGTCGCAGTTCCAGTACCGCGCCGCGACGTACATGTACCTGCTGGGCATGGTCGCCGAGCCCGTGATCTACCTCGTCGTCTGGACGACGATCGCCGAGGACTCGGGCGGCGCGGTCGGCGGGCTGACGACCGGAGAGATCGCCGCGTACTACATCGTCTGGACGTTCGTTCGCAACATGAACCTCGTCTTCACGCCGTTCGGCTGGGAGTGGCGCATTCGCGAGGGCGAGCTCTCGGGCCAGCTCCTGCGGCCAGTGCACCCGATCCACTACGACATCGCGGGCTTCGCGGGCAACAAGGTGCCGTGGATGATTTTCTACCTGCCCATCGCGGTTGTGCTGACGCTGCTCTTCGACCCGACCTTCGACGTCCACGCGACCGAGATCCTCGTGTTCGCGATCGCGATCTGGGGCGCGTACCTCATCCGCACGTTCAACCAGTCCGCGCTCGGGATGCTGTGCTTCTGGACGACGCGGGTGAGCGCGGCGTTCTCGCTCTACATCATGGTCGAGCTCCTGCTCTCCGGCCGGCTCGTGCCCATGACGCTGATGCCCGACTGGGTGGAGACGCTCGCCTGGTTCCTGCCCTTCCAGTGGACGTTCTACTTCCCGATCCAGACACTCGTCGGGGACCTCTCCGACGCGGAGTTGCTGCGTGGGCTCGCCATGCAGCTGTTCTGGACCCTCGTTGGCATCGGTCTTTTCTCCCTCGTCTGGCGGCGCGCGATCAGGCGCTACACCGCGGTGGGGAACTAGCGATGACGACGTTGCGCGTAGCCCTCCTGCACCTGCGGGTGGGGATCATGAACGACCTCCAGTACCGGGTGAACTTCGCGCTCCAGGTGCTTCAATCGCTCCTGCAGCTGACCACAGGGCTCGTCGTCTTCGCCCTCGTCTACTCCCATACGACGGAGCTCAACGGCTGGTCGCAGGACGAGCTGCTCGCGGTGCTCGGCGTCCAGATCCTCATGGGCGGCGTCATCCGCGCCGTCATCCAGCCGAACATGATGCGCCTCACCGAGGACGTTCGCGAGGGTAAGCTCGACCACGCGCTCGTGAAGCCGGTCGACGCGCAGATGCTCGTCAGCGTCCGGCAGGTGGAGGTCTGGCAGTTCGTGGACGTCATCACCGGTGCGGGCGTCGTTGCCGTCGCGATGATTCGCATCGGCGGCGACCTGGGAGCGCTCGACATCGTTGCGTTCGGCGTCGCGCTCGTCCTCGGCGCTGTTCTTCTCTACTGCTTCTGGATGCTGCTGACCACACTGTCCTTCTGGGTCACGAACATGTGGCACCTGCCGGAGCTCTTCGAGGGCGTGTTCCAGACGGGACGCTGGCCGATCGGCATCTACCCGACGTGGCTTCGCTTGAGCGTGACGTTCCTCGTGCCGATCGCGTTCGCGGTCACGGTGCCCGCGGAAGCGGTGACGTCGCGCCTGGAGTGGCAGACGCTGGCGCTCGCGGCCGGGTTCGCGGTCGTGCTCTTCGGCATCACGCGCTGGTTCTGGCGCTTTGGCCTGAAGAACTACACGGGCGCCTCGGCGTGATCTCCGCCACCGCGCAGACCTGGCACTACGGCCTCGTCTCGCGCTGGTGGGCGGAGTTCAACCTCGACGGGCCCGAGATCGACTGGTTCCGGCCGTTCGTCGAGGCGGGCCAGCCGGCGCTCGATGCCGCTTGTGGGACGGGGCGACTGCTCGTGCTGTATCTCCAGGCCGGGCTCGACGTGGACGGCTCGGACATCTCGCCCGACATGCTCGAGCGCGTCCGCGAGCGCTGCGAGCGCGAGGGGCTCAGCGCGCCCAACCTCTACGCACAGGCGATGCACAAGCTCGATCTCCCACGCCGTTACCGCACGATCATCGTCTGCGGCGCCTTCGGGCTCGGCGGCCGGCGGGAGCATGATGTCGAAGGGCTACGGCGCCTGTACGAGCACCTGGAGCCCGGCGGGACGCTCGTGCTCGACAACGAAGTGCCGTACGCGCAGAAGTTCCTATGGAAGTACTGGCTGAAGGAGGAGCGCGAGGAGCTACCGCGTGAGTTTCGCGATGAAGGCGACCGCCGGCCGATCGCAGACGGAACCGAGCTGGAGCTCCGGTCGCGCCTCGTGGAGGCCGATCCGCTGGCGCAGCGCGTCGCCATCGAGATGCGGGCCTTCCACTGGAGCGGAGACGACCTGCTCGCCGAGGAGCTGCACAAGATCGAGATGACGCTCTACTTCACCCACGAGCTCGAGCTCTTGCTCGAGCGGACCGGCTTCGTCGACATCGAGGTCCGCGGCGCCCTCTCGGATCGTCCCCCGACGGCGGACGACGACTTCGTGGTCTTCATCGCGAAGAAGTAGATGCGCGGGCCATCTGCGCACGGGACGTGGGTGGCGTACAAGGCTGTCGAGGCGTTCGCGTTCGCGGTGGGCTGGACGGTCGCCCCCGTCCTCTTCGTCCGCGAGCTCGACTTCAGTCCTTTGGAGCTCGTCCTCGCGGGGACGGCGCTCGAGGTGGCGTACTTCGCGTTCGAGATCCCGACGGGCATCGTCGCGGACACCTACGGCCGCCGGCTCTCGATCATCGCCGGCGTGGCCGGTCTCGGGCTCGGGTTCGTCGCGACGGGCTTCGCGAACGGTGTCTGGCTCGTGCTGGCCGCGGCCGCGTTCATGGGCTTCACCTGGACGTTCAAGAGCGGCGCCGACGAGGCCTGGATCACGGACGAGGTCGGCGTCGACAAGGCGGGGCTCTCGTTTCAGGCGGGAGCGCAGGCGGCGCGGATCGGCGCGCTGGTAGGGATCGGCGCCGCGGTGGCGCTGGCGCTTGTCGACCTCCGCTTGCCGATCCTGGCTGGCGGAGTCGTCATGCTCGCCCTCGCGCTCGGGTTGGCAGTCGTCATGCCGGAGACGGGCTTCGTCTCGGCGCGTGCTGAGAGCGTCTCCGCGCTGGCGTCGATGACGCGCACGGCGCGGGAGGGCGGGACACTGATCCGGCGCAATCCACTGCTCCTGCTGACAGTCGGCATCGCGTTCGTCCTCGGCGCCTCGGACGAGGGCTTCGACCGGCTCTGGGAGGCGCACTTCCTCGTCGACGTCGGCGTGCCCGACTTCGCCGGGCTCGACCAGGTTGTCTGGTTCGGCGTGCTCGCGGCCGGAGCGATGCTGCTCGCGATCCTCGTGGCGCAACCACTGTCGCGCCGACTGTCGAAGCTCGGTCCGAGTGGCATGGCCAAGACGCTTCTCGTCTCCGATGCGCTGCGGATCGTCGCGCTGCTCGCGTTCGCCTTTGCGACGTCGTTTGCCGTCGCTCTCGTAGCGTTCTGGGGCGCGAGGGTCGTGAGGTCGATCGCGGCGCCTGTGTACTCGACGTGGCTGAACGCGAACGTCGAGGATTCGCATGTTCGCGCGACGGTGCTCTCGATGACGAACGTCTTCGGCTCTGCGGGTGAATGGGGCGGCGGGCCGGCGCTCGGCGTCGTCGGCAACGTGTTCGGCATCCGCATCGCGCTCGCGGCGAGCGCCGCGCTGCTCGCCCCCGCATTGGCGCTCTACGGGCGCGCCATCCGCCACCACGGCCACGAGCCCGGCGCCGTCCTCCCGGCGCCTGTAGACTGAGCCCGTCGTTTGAGGCGACGTGGCCTCGGGCAATTGCGCCCGGGGCTCTTTGCATTTAAGGGAAGGAAATTCTGGCATTTCTAGAGGAGGAGAGATGGCGCAGATGGCAGAGACGAGGGACAGGGCAACGAGCGATCCGGCCGAGCGAGGCCGCGTGCTCGAGCGCATCAAGGAGGAGGGCGTCGACTTCATCCTCCTCTGGTTCACCGATCTCGAAGGGCATCTGAAGAGCTTCGCGATCACGCCGTCCGAGATCGAGGCCGCGCTCGACGACGGCATGGGCTTCGACGGCTCGTCCATCACCGGCTTCAACGCCATCGAGGAGTCCGACATGGTGGCGATCCCCGACCCGACGACCTTCCAGCTCATGCCGTACTCGGAGGGCGACCGCTCGAAGGTGGGCCGGATGATCTGCGACGTCGTCACGCCCGACGGCGAACCGTACGAGGGCGACCCGCGCTACGTCTTGCGGCTCGCGGTCGAGCGCATGCGGGAGATGGGCTTCGACACCTTCAACATCGGGCCGGAGCTCGAGTACTTCCTCTTCAAGAGTGCCGAGGACCCGTCGACCCTCGACGAGGGCGGCTACTTCGCGCAGACGACGCTCGACGCGGCCACGGAGCTGCGCCAGGAGACGATCCACGCGCTCGAGTCGATGGGCATCCCTGTCGAGTACGCACACCACGAGGTGGGGCCGTCCCAGCACGAAATCGACGTGCGGTACGCGGACGCGCTCGACATGGCCGACCACGTGCTGACCTACCGGCTGATCGTGAAGGAGATCGCGGCGAAGAACGGCGTCTACGCGACGTTCATGCCGAAGCCGATCTTCGGCGAGAACGGGTCGGGCATGCACACGCACCAGTCCCTGTTCACCGACGGCCGCAACGCGTTCTTCGACGCGGACGACAAGTGGCACCTCTCCGAAGTCGGCAAGGCGTTCATCGCCGGCCAGCTCAAGCACGCGCGCGAGATCGCGGGCGTGTTCGCCCAGTGGGTGAACTCGTACAAGCGGCTGGTGCCCGGGTACGAGGCGCCCGTCTACGTCGCCTGGTCGCAGCGCAACCGCTCGGCACTCATCCGCATTCCGCTGTACAAGCCGGGCTCGGAGCAGGCGACGCGCGCCGAGATCCGCTGCCCGGACCCCGCCTGCAACCCGTACCTCACGTTCGCCTGCCTCCTGCACGCGGGCCTCGAGGGCATCGAGAAGGGCTACGAGCTGCCCGACCCGATGGAGACGAACCTCTACCACCTGACCGCGGAGCAGCGGCGGGAGCGTGGAATCGTCTCGCTGCCGGAGACGCTCGGCGAGGCGATCGACGAGCTCTCGCAGTCCGAGCTCGCCCGCAAAGCGCTCGGCAAGCACATCTTCGACCGCTACGTCGAGATCAAGCGGAAGGAGTGGGACGACTACCGGGTGCAGCTGACGGACTGGGAGATGAAGCGCTACCTCGCCGCGTTGTAAGATGACATCACGCCCCGCCTCTTTGCGGCGGCGGGGCTGACTGACGGCCGACTGCGAGCTGCTCTATGGCAGCTCGTGGTCGTCTCCGGGGGCAAACGCGGGTAGCCGTCAGGGGGCGCGCCCCACCGCGTCCCCTGCGGAATCCTCTGTCGTTGCTGCTAGAGGAAGGTGCGGATGGAGTCGCGCTCGACTCGGAGCTCGATCACGCCACTGGCACCGTCGATCTCCTCGATAGCCGCGGCGGGAACGATGCGCCTGCGTGAGAAGATCCCGGACCGGACGGCGAGCGCGTCTGGCTCGTCCGGTGTGGTGCCGTACATCGGGCTCTCGACTCGCCCTACGAGCCGGCCACGTCGATCGGCGACGAGAAAGCCGTTTGTGAGCGAGAGGTCGATTGCGAACGAACTCATCCGACTCGGAC
>JBKJWA010000112.1:0-5313 GCA_046716705.1 Gaiellaceae bacterium | reverse complement strand
TTCTTCGGCTTACCCTCGAGGGCGTTGAAATCCACGTCGATACCGAGGAACTTCGTGGTCGGGAACGCAGGCGCCACGGTGCTCAGCGGACCGAAGGTAAAGAGAACGCCGTTCGCGATCACGAGCTGGTAGCCGTCCTGAGCCGCCCGCTGAAGGTTCGGCGTGCGATCGGCGTCCGTGTTCGTGATGTAGACCCGGCCGTCGAGGTTGGCCCCGAGCTTTGCCTTCGCCTTCTGGAGACCTTTGTTGGCGAGGGCGTTGAAGCCCTTGTCGTTCAGGCCGCCGATGTCCGTCACAACTGCGACCTTCACGACTGCGGTTGGCGCCGCAGTTCCGGAGCCGCTGGCCACGAGCGCGGCGGTGGCCGCGATCGCCACTGCGCCGAGCGTGGCGATCGTGCTCAGCCTTCGAGATTTCTTCACGTGATGCCCTCCCTTTGATCTGGTGGATTGCCGACCTAGTTAGACGCCTGATCGTAACCCGAAGTTGGGGGCGACGACTAGGGGAACCGGCCCTCAGCGCTTCCGTTGGAGGAACTCGATGCGGACCCAGCCGTTCGGTGGCGAGGCGTCTCTCAGCTGGTACGTCACCTTGAAGCCCTTGCCGACCCACAGCCGGTCGAGCGGGAAGCCGAGCCTCGTGAGCGGTCGTTTCTTCAGGTACGTCATGCCCCAGCTTGTGCACAGGGAGTCCACGCCCGACGTGCAAGAGTCACCGAGGCGGAGGTTGATGCTCATCTCGGAGTTGAGCTTCCGCCCGAGGTGCCCGTCGGACGTTGCCCAGCCGATGCCGGGGCCGTCGAGGCCATCGCACTTTTTGCCGGGCGCGAGCTCGCGAGGAGGGTTTGCGTCCATCCGCAACCCGCCGTAGAACTTCGGACCGCCGTCCGGTGGCCGCCGCGGTTCGTAGAAGATCCTGTCAGCGTCGAGCTCGAGGGTCGCCGGCAGGTTGTACGCCTTCCGCCACGGTGCGCCACTCGAGGTACGTCGGGTGAAAGTCGACGGTTGCCTTCATCTGGCCGCGCACATTGACGGCTGTAGCGCTGTAAGCGCGCGCATTGATGGCCTCCGGGCGACCGGCCAGAAATGGCTCCTGTGACCAGCCTATGAGCACTCGCGGGAAGCCCACGCTGTACTTCGTCGTCACTTCAGACGTCGAGACCTGTGCCGCGACGAGGATCTCGTACGCGCAGCCCCTCGAGCAGGGAGGTCGCTGGGACGTGCTAGCCGACGCCGACGTGAGTACAACCATCGCCGAGATGAGGGCAAGACCGATCCCGGTGACGCGTGACCCCCGCAAGCCGCGCAACGCTACTCGAATTCTCAGCCGTGTGCAGCTGAGTCTAGGTCGGATCCGCCCGCGAGGACGCGCCTGGGCTTCGACCCCTCGTAGCCGGAGATGATCCCACGCCGCTCGAGCATGTCGATGAGGCGTCCCGCGCGGGTGTAGCCGACGCGGAGGCGCCGCTGCAGCAGGGATACGGACGCGGTCTGGGTCTGGAGGACGACTTCGATCGCCTTCTCGAGCAGCGGGTCCTCGTCCGGGTCGAAGTCGTCGTCCCCGGCATCCTCGTCGTGCTCGCGCTCCGGCGCCACGAGCAGCGACTCGTCCAGCTCTTGCGCGCGCTGCGAGCGGCACTGCTCGACGACGAGCGCGACCTCCTCCTCGGTCACGTACGCGCCCTGGAGCCGCTGGAGCCGCGACGTGCCGAGCGGTTTGAAGAGCATGTCCCCCTGGCCGAGGAGCGTCTCGGCGCCGGCCTGGTCGAGGATGACGCGCGAGTCGGTCTGGCTGGAGACGGCGAACGCGATACGGCTGGGGACGTTCGCCTTGATCATCCCGGTGATCACGTCCACGGACGGCCGTTGCGTCGCGAGGACGAGGTGGATGCCGACGGCGCGCGACTTCTGCGCGAGGCGGATCACCGAGTCCTCCACGTCCTGGGGCGAGATCATCATGAGGTCGGCGAGCTCGTCGATGACGACGAGCAGGTACGGCAGCGGCGCCTCGCCGCGAGAGCGCAGCGCACGGTTCATCTCCGGCAGGCTGCGGGCGCGGAAGAGCGACATGCGCTCGTAGCGCCGCTCCATCTCCCCCACGACGTTCGTGAGCGCCGCTGCCGCCTGCTTCGGGCTGGAGACGACCGGCGTGAGCAGGTGTGGGATCGACTCGTAGTAGCCGAGCTCGATCCGCTTCGGGTCGACGAGGATCATGCGCACCTCGTCGGGCGTGGCGCGCAGGAGGATCGACGTGAGAATCGTGTTGATGCAGCCCGACTTGCCCGAGCCGGTCGTGCCGGCGATGAGGATGTGCGGCATGCGCGAGAGGTCCGTCCAGATCGCGTTGCCGGAGATGTCCTTGCCGAGCCACACGGAGAGCGGGCTTGCGGCTTGCGGCAGGTCGTCGAAGACGTCCCCGAGCGTGACGAGGTTCGGGGACGCGTTGGGGACTTCCACCCCGACGGCCTGCTTGCCGGGGATGGGCGCGAGGATCCGGATCTCCGTCGTGGCCAGCGCGTACGAGAGGTCGTCCTTGAGCGCGGCCACCTTTGCGACCTTCGTCCCCGGAGCGAGCTGGAGCTCGTACCGCGTGACTCGCGGCCCCGAGATCTCGCCGACGACGGTCGCGTCGACCCCGAAGTTCGCGAGCGCGGTGACTAGCGTCTCGGCGATCTGCGTGCTCTGCTCGACCGTCGCCTTGCCCGTGGCGACCGAACGCCGGAGGACGGCGCGGTCGGGAAGGCGATATGCCTCGGAGGCGACCTCAGCGGGGTCGAAGAGCGACGCCTGTGTGTCCTCCCAGCCGGTCTCCGGCTCGGGCTCGAGCACATCGACAGCCGTCTCCGTGAGATCCGGGTAGTCGTGGACGCCGTCGACGAGGGGCGGTGCGGGGCCGCGCGCCGCTTCGAGCGGGATCACCTCGGCGAGCCGCGGCTGCCGCCGCTCGCTCGCTCTGCGGCGCACGTTCTGGACGGCGCCGTGCGAGCGGCGGGCGATCGCGCCTACCGACGCGCCCGTGAGCAGGAGCAACCCGGCAAGGAGCGTGAACGCGCCGAGGATGACGACGCCGGTCGAGCCGAGCAGCCAGCCGTGGGCTGCGTCCAGCCACGTCCCCAGCTGGCCGCCGTGCGCATCTCCGAGCATAAGTAGTAGACCGAGCGACGTGACGGCGAGCCCGAGGCGGAAAGGCCGGACGTCGACGAGCCTGCTCCGCACGAGCGCGAGGCCGCCGACCGTGACACACGCCACCGGCAGCACGTAGACGGCGGTGCCGACGAGCTCCTCCAGCCCGGACGTCAGGCGGCCGCCGACGACGCCCGCGCTCCATCCTCCGTAGAGGACAGCCGCGAGAAACACGCCGAAGGCGACGAGCGCGAGCCCGGCCAGCTCGGCGTAGTGATGGCTACGCGGGCGTGCCTTCTTCTTCCTGCTTCGGCGGACGCGCGACGGCGCCTTCGGGCGCAGCTTGGACGGACGCTTCTTGCGCGCCATGGTGGCGATTTCGTGCGCCGCCGCGAGCTTCCTGCATAATCGCCACGTGCGGCTCGCCTTGACTCTCGTCGTAATTGTCCTCGCCTCCGCGGCAGCCGGGGTCTCGCAGGCGCGAGATAGCGTCATCGTGACCTTCCGCATGCCGTCGGGGAACATCGCGTGCGGGTACTTCACGGGTTTCGGGCCGGTGACGCTTCGCTGCGACATCCTCTCGGGCCTGAAGCCGCGGCCGCGGGGGCCCTGCGAGCTCGACTGGACGGGCCTCTCCATGGGTCGTGGGAAGGCAAGGCCGACGTGTGCGGGCGACACCGTGTACGACCCGAAAGCTCCGGTGCTCAAGTACGGAAGCGTCTGGAAGCGCGGGCCGTTCACGTGCCTCTCGCTGCTCATCGGCCTCAGCTGCACGAACCGCACGGGGCACGGCTTCTTCCTCTCGAAGCAACGCTGGGCAGCCGGCTAGCGCCGGCGGCGCGGCGGTACGACCACGGCCAGTCCTCCGGCGCGTCGCAGAGGCCCGCCGCGACCGGATTCTGAGCGACGTACTCGCACGCGTCGTAGAGGTACTCCTCGCTCTCGATCACGCGGGCTTGGAAACGCTCCGCGAACACGTGTCCGAAGCGGTTGTGCCGGCGGTTGAACCGACGTGCGTATCGGCTGTTCAACAGCTTGAGGCCGGTGGAAAGGTCTACCCGCGTCGTCTCGAGAACGGCGTGGTAGTGCGTTGAGAGGACAGCGAAGGCGTGACATGTCCAGGCATGCCGCCGCTCGCAGAGTCGGAAGATCTCGAGGAAGACCTCGCGATCGTCATCGTCGACGAACGGCGGTTGCCCAGCGACTCCGCGGGCGTAGACGTGGAAGAAGCCATCAGGCAGTGAGCTCCGTGCTGGGCGTCCCATGTCCCCGACGGTAGCGCCGCGACGACGACATCCCATCTGCTGTGGACGAATCGGCACAGAATTGGCACACCTCAGTGTCAGACACTAGGACGTGTCTGTTTGTCAGGTGAGTTGGGCGATGCGCTCTTCGAGCAGGTCGAGAAAGGCCGTCGAGTCGACCGCGACGGCTACGTGGGCGTTCGGCGAGGCCGCCCCACGCGGGTAGAGGTCGACCACCGTTCGGCCGCGACAGAGCTCGGATTCCGTCTCGATCGCGACGTGGCGGTGCTCGGTCTCCAACAGCTCCGGCCGGACAACCGCCGCGATGGCGAGCGCATCATGCACGGGTGGGCCGTCCCAGCCGTACGTGGCGCGGTGATAGAGCGAATAGAAGTCGATCCACTCGGCGACGACGGCGCCGACACCCGCCATCCGGCGAAACCGCTCCACACGCTCCGGCCCCACGATCGCCTCGTGCGTGACGTCGAGGCCGACCATCGTGACGTCGATCCCGCTTTCGAAGACGATCGCTGCAGCTTCCGGGTCGGCCCAGATGTTGAACTCGGCGGC
The DNA here is from genome assembly GCA_046716705.1 of Gaiellaceae bacterium. Taxonomy (GTDB): domain Bacteria; phylum Actinomycetota; class Thermoleophilia; order Gaiellales; family Gaiellaceae; genus PALSA-612. The sequence continues at coordinate 377 of JBKJWA010000112.1, read as the reverse complement.
CGGCGTGATGTTGCCGAGCCCGATCGCCCCGCCCATCAGCACGATCCGCTCCGGCCTGACGCCGGGATGCTCCGTGAGCAGCCGCGCGATGTTCGTGAGCGACCCGATCGGGCAGAGTACGACTCCCGGCCCGAGCCGTTCCGCGAGGAACGACACGGCGTCCTCGGCCACCGGCTCGGCCGTCGGCTCGGGCAGCACGGGCCCATCGAGCCCGCTCTCGCCGTGCACGTGATCGGCGACGCTGAGCTCTCGCACGAGGGGACGCTCGGCGCCGCGCGCCACGGGCACATCGGCGCGGCCGGCGAGCTCGAGCACCTTGAGGACGTTCACCGTCGTCTTCTCGACCGTCTGGTTGCCGTGGACGGTGGTGATGCCGA
>JBKJWA010000111.1:0-2829 GCA_046716705.1 Gaiellaceae bacterium | reverse complement strand
AAGCTTCCTCTGCGCGAGGGAATGCGCGGGCGTCGCATGCGCGCGCTCTACCGCTCGGGCCGTCAGGCAGAGACGCGCGCGAGCTATCAGGAGTGCTGCCGGCTACTCGACGAGGAGCTCGGGCTGGAGCCGAGCGATCAGCTGAAACAGCTCGAGAGAGCCGTCCTCCAGCACGACTCGGCGCTCGACGTCTCGGCTGCTCCGGTGCAGCCGACGGCGGGGCCTGTGCCCGAGCCGTCGATCCTGTGCGTAGCCCGCTCGCTCTCGAATCTGGCGGGGCTCCTGGCGCTCGCCGAGCCGCTCGCCGCGTCGGAGCCGCCGCGTGCTCTGATCGTGGCTCACGTCGCGCGCCCGGACGAGCTGGGCGCTGCGACCGAGGCGCTTCGCCTCAGCCGCGTGGATCTGGTTGGGCGTGGCGTCTCTGCGAGAACGGCGGCGTTCTCGTCGCCGGCCCCCGCAGACGACATCATCAGGCTCGCGTCGCAGCAGGATCCGGAGCTCCTCGTCTTGGACGCCGGACGCGAGCCGCTCGACGACGAGACGCGCATGGTCCTCGAGCACGCTTCCTGCGACGTCGCGCTGCTCGTGGAAGGCGCTCAGCCGAGGGCGGGGCCGGTGATCGTCCCGTTCGGCGCCACCGAGCACGATTGGGCCGCGCTCGAGCTCGCAGCATGGGTCGCCCGATCGACCGAGGCGCCCCTGCGGCTGGTCGGCGCGGCGTCGGACAGGACCGAGGACGGCCGCGACGCGAGCCGCCTGCTCGCCGACGCGTCGCTCATCGTCCAGCGGACAGCCGGCGTCTTCGCCGAGCCGTTGCTGGCGACTCCAGGCCGTGAGGGGGTGCGGGCGCTCGCGGAGGGCGCTGGCCTGCTCGTCGTCGGGCTGTCCGAGCGCTGGCGACAGGAAGGCCTGGGCCGGACTCGCTCCGAGATCGCCGCCTCGCCGCCGGCGCCCACCGTCTTCGTCCGCCGCGGCCCCCGTCCCGGCGGGCTCGCGCCGGCCGAGAGCCGGACGCGCTTCACCTGGTCGATGACCTCGGCGGCGTCATGAGCACGCAACAGCTCGCCCCGGGTGACATCTTCGCCGGCTACCGCATCGAGGAGGAGGTCGGCAGAGGCGGCATGGGCGTGGTCTACCGCGCGACCGATCTGACGCTCGAACGCTCGGTCGCGCTCAAGCTGATGGCGCCCGAGCTGGCCTCCGACGAGGACTTCCGCAGGCGCTTCCTGCGGGAGTCGAAGCTCGCTGCCGCGCTCGGCCATCCGCACGTCCTGCCGGTGCACGCGGCCGGCGAGGAGAACGGGCAGCTCTACCTGGCGATGCGCTACGTGGAGGGCGAGGACCTGAAGAAGCTGCTCGCCCGCGAGGGAACGCTCGACCTTACGCAGGCACTGAAGATCTGCGGCCAGGTCGGGGAAGCTCTTGACGCCGCCCACCGGCGCGGTCTCGTCCACCGCGACGTCAAGCCGGCGAACGTGCTGCTGGACGAGCGGGGCGAGGCCTACCTCGCCGACTTCGGCCTGACCAAGCAGGTCGGCGGCGCCTCCACGCGAACGGGCGAAATTGCAGGCACTCTCGACTACCTCGCCCCCGAGCAGATCCGCGGAGAGGAGGTTGATGGCAGGACCGATGTGTACGCCCTCGCCTGCGTGCTCTACGAGTGCCTGACTGGCAAGCCGCCCTTCCGCCGCCAGACCGAGGCCGAGGTGCTGTGGGGACACATGCAAGAGCCGCCGCCGCCCTTGGCCGACTACCCGCTTCTCGACTCGGTGATCGTCCGGGGGCTCGCGAAGGACAAGGCCGAGCGCTTAGAGGCCTGTGCCGAGCTTGTCGACTCGGCGCGGGAGGCGCTCGGCTTCGAGACTCTGCGCGTACGCCGCAGGCGCCTGCTGCGGCGCAGCCGTGTGCTCGTCGCCGCCGGCGCGCTCGTGCTGGCGGGCGCGACGGCTGCACTGGTCGTTGCGCTGGTCACGGGCGGAGGAACACGGCTCGAGCACGTCGGCAACGCCGTGGCAGGGATCGATGCGAAGGCGGGTCAGCTCGTCTCGTACACGGAGGTCGGCACGACCCCGAGCACCATCGCCGTCGGCGAGGGTGCCATCTGGGTGCTCAACGCCGACGATCGCACGATCTCGAAGATCGACCCAGAGACGAGGCGTATCCGGACATTCGCGACCGGCGGAACACCGACCGACCTTGCGGTCGGCGAGAGCGCCGTCTGGGTCGGCAACGGGTCCGAAGCGCGTCAGACGTTTGGCAACGTGCACATGCAGACGGTCTCCATGCTCGATCCCGATTCGACGGCACTGAGGGAGACCGCTGTCCTCCCCCGGCCGGCCGCCGGAGCCGCGAACGCCGGCGACTTTCGCGTCGTGGGCGCCAGCCAGCTCGCCGCCGGCGCGGGCGCGGTCTGGGCGATCAACCCCGACCTGACTGTTTCGCGCATCGACGCTGCGACGGGCGAGGTGCATGAGGAGATCCCCGTCAGGGCGAAGGCGATCGCAGCCGGACGCGAGGGTGTCTGGGTGCTCGGCGCGACGGCCCCCGAGGTGATCGAGATCGATCGCCGGGGCGGCAAGGCCGGCCAGCGAATCAGCTTGTCCGCGGACAGCCTCTGGGGACTCGCCGTCGGCGCCGGCTCGGTTTGGGCCACCGACCTCGGCACGGGGGTGCTGTGGCGAATCGAACCGGGCACGGACCCGGGCGTGCGGCCGATCGACGTCGGCTTCGGAGTTACTTCCGTGGCCTACGGCGGCGGTGCTATCTGGGTCACCAACTTCGTCAACGACGAGGTCCTCCGGGTCGACGTGCGGACGAACAAGGTGACGG
>JBKJWA010000110.1:0-4326 GCA_046716705.1 Gaiellaceae bacterium | reverse complement strand
AAGTTGAACGGTGTGATGCCGGCCACGACGCCGAGCGGCTGGCGGATCGAGTAGACGTCGATGCCCGTCGCCGCCTGCTCGGAGAAGCCGCCCTTCATGAGCGTCGGGATGCCGCAGGCGAACTCGATCACCTCGAGGCCGCGCTGGACCTCGCCGAGTGCGTCGGACGAGACCTTGCCGTGCTCCTCGGTGAGGAGGCGTGCGATCTCCTCGCGCTGCTCGCGGACGAGCTGCTGGATGCGGAAGAAGATCTCGACTCGCTTCGAGAGCGACGTCGCCCGCCACGCCGGGAATGCCGCTGCCGCGGCCGCGACGGCGGAGTCGACCTCCTCGACGGACGCGAACGCGACCTCCTTCGTCTGCTCGCCTGTGGCGGGGTTGTAGACGGGGCCGGTGCGCCCGGACGTGCCCGCCACGCGCGTGCCGCCGATCCAGTGCCCGATCTGTCCAAGCTCGCTCGAGCCGCGGCCTGCGGGCGCTGTCACGACCTCGGTCATCCTGCCTGGAGCGTAGCGCGTTACCATCGTCTCATGGCCACCCTCGAGGATCGCGCGGCGGAGGCCGAGAAGGTCGTCGCCGACGACCGCGAGTACGTCATCCACTCCTGGTCGGTGCAGTCGGCGCTCAAGCCGCTCGCCGTGGCCGGGGCAGAAGGCCGCTACTTCTGGGACTACGACGGCAAGCGCTACCTCGACTTCGCCTCACAGCTCGTGAACGTCGCGCTCGGCCACCAGCACCCGAAGGTGATAGCGGCGATCAAGGAGCAGGCAGACCGGCTGTGCACGATCGGCCCGCCGATGGCGAACGACAAGCGGTCGGAGCTCGCGCGCCTCGTCGCCGAGGTGATGCCCGGCGACCTCAACCACACGTTCTTCACGAACGGCGGAGCGGAGGCGAACGAGAACGCCGTCAAGCTCGCGCGCTGGGTGACCGGCCGCCAGAAGGTGATCGCGCGCTACCGCTCGTACCACGGAGCGACCGCCGGCGCGATCTCGCTCACGGGCGACCCGCGGCGCTGGTTCGCCGAGCCGGGCATGCCGGGCATCGTCCGCATGCTCGACCCGTACACATACCGCTGCCCGGCCGGCCATCCCGACCCGTGCCCCGTCTGCTCGGGCGGGCCGCACCTCGAGGAGCTGCTCCAGTACGAGGGCGCCCACACGGTCGCCGCCGTGATCATGGAGACGATCGTCGGCACGAACGGCCTCATCTATCCGCCCGACGGCTACCTCCAGTCGATCCGCGAGGTGTGCGACCGGCACGGGATCCTCCTCATCTTCGACGAGATCATGGCGGGCTGGGGACGCTCGGGCCGCTGGTTCGCGTGCGAGCACTGGGACGTCGTGCCGGACATCATCACGACCGCGAAGGGCATCAACTCGGGCTACGTGCCGCTGGGCGCGATGACCGTCCGTGACCACGTGTACGAGGCCATCAAGGACAAGTACTTCGCAGGCGGTCTGACGTATTCGGGGCATCCGCTCGCCTGCGCGGCCGGAGTCGCCTCGATCGAGGCCTTCCGCGAGGAGGGCGTCGTCGAGAACTCGGCGGCGATGGGCGACGTGCTCGTCGAGGAGCTGCCGAAGCTCGCCGAGCGCCATCCGTCGATCGGCGACATCCGCGGCCGCGGGCTCTTCTGGGGCCTCGAGCTCGTCCGCAACCGCGAGACGCGCGAGCCGCTCGTGCCGTTCAACGCAGGGGGCGAGGCGGCCGAGCCGATTACCCGGCTGGCGCGGGCGGCGATGGACGCAGGCCTCTACCTCTTCGTCCACTGGAACGTGATCATGGTCGCGCCGCCGCTCACGGTCACCAGAGAGGAGCTGGACGAGGGCCTCGCCATCCTCGACGAGGCCCTCGCGGTCGTGGACGAGTATTACGCCGCCTAAGGTCTTCGTCACGCGCCGGGTGCCCGAGAGCGTTCGGGTCGAGCTCGAGCGGTCGTTCGAAGTCGACCTCCATGACGAGGAGCTTCCTCCGTCGCGCGGAGAGCTTCTCGCGCGCGCTGCGGGCTGCGACGGTCTCGTGACGATGCTGACCGACCTCGTTGACGGCGAACTGCTGGACGCCGCAGGCCCGCAGCTTCGCATCGTCGCGAACTACGCGGTCGGCCTCGACAACGTCGATCTGGAGGAGTGCGAGCGCCGCGGGATCACGGTCTCCAACACACCCGACGTGCTCACGGAGGCTACGGCGGAGATGACGATCGCGCTCATGCTCGCGCTCACGCGTCGAGTCGTCGAAGGCGACCGGTTCCTGCGTCGCACGCAACCGTGGCAGTGGGCGCCGACGTTCATGCTCGGCCGCGGCCTAGCGGGCTTGACGCTCGGTATCGTCGGCTACGGGCGCATCGGCCAAGCCGTGGCGCGGCTCGCCAAAGCCCACAGCATGCACGTCGTGCACTCGTTACCGCTAGACGAGCTGCTGGCTACCGCGGATGTCGTGTCGCTTCACGTGCCGCTCACAGACGACACGAAACACCTGATCGGCGAGCGGGAGCTCGGGCTGATGAAGCCGACCGCCTACGTCGTGAACACGAGCCGCGGTCCGGTCGTGGACGAGGCGGCGCTGGCGCGGGCGCTCGCCGAAGGCGGGATTGCAGGCGCCGCGCTGGACGTGTTCGAGCGTGAGCCGGAGGTCGAGGCTGCGTTGCTAGGCCTCGACAACGCCGTCCTCGTCCCTCACCTCGCCTCCGCGACCCACGAGGCGCGGGAAGCGATGGGGCTGCTCTGCGTGAAGGCGCTGCGCGAGGTGCTCGTCTAGGCAGGTGCCTCCGCCGGTGCCGGCATCAGGCCAAGTTGCGTCATCATCGCGACGTCGTCGAGACGGGACCACCGCTCGACGACCTTCCCCTCGTCGCCGAATCGCATGAAGATCATTTCGTCGAGCTCCAACCGGTTGCCCGTGGGCGCGGCACCCATGAACTCGCCCTCGTGTGTCCCGGTGATGCCGTACTGCACGGCGTAGAGGTCTCCTTCGGCAGCGACTCGCAGGGCTCAAGGCGGATGTCGGGGAACGCCTCCCAGACCGCGCGGAAAAACGCCTTCAGCCCATCGACGGTCGGCGGGACGTTCGGCGGCATCCCGTGGATCGGTGCATCAGGCGCATACAGCTCGAAGTACCGGTCGTCGCGCGCGTTCCACCGCTCGACGGCCAGCTCGCCGGCGGCCCTGTTCTCTTGAGCTCCCATCGGAAACCTCCTGTGTGGCCTGCGTCGCCCATTCATTGCACAGAACCCGGCCACTCGGTGCGTTCCTCGATCTCGACGACGATGAACGGACCTTGCGGCGGTCGCTCGCGGTACTGGGGGTACTTCGCGGTGAGCAGCTCGAGCGCGCGATCGTCGCGATCGACGACTCGGGCGCGACCGCGGAGGCGGACCCACCAGAGCCGCGACCAGTCGTCGTCGTAGTGGTCGATGAGCACCTCGACGCGCGGGTCGCGCTCGATGTCGGCGAGGCGCGCGAGTCGCCGCGTGCGCTTCGGCTTCTCGTCGACGGCCGTGTAGAGCGTGTCCCCGTCGAGCGCGAAGCAGATAGGGACGACCCGCGGCGAGCCGTCCTGCCGGATCGTCGCCAGCCGCACGACGCGCTCGGACTCAGGCCGCAAGCCCAGGCCTGACGAGGATCTCCGGGCGGCGGAGGCTGCTCGTATCGACAGGCGGGTTCAGCGGCTCGGCGAGCGGGGCGGCGCCGAACGAGGCTGCGACGCGCGCGGGGTCGGGCTCACCGTAGACCGTCGTCCGCTGCCTCGGCACTCGGCCGGCGGCGCGGATCATCTCCTCCATCCGCTCAGGCGGCATCTCCTGGCCGAAGGAGGCGCCGGCTGCCCGCGAGATCGACTCGTTCATGAGCGTGCCGCCGAGGTCGTTGACGCCTGCTCGCAACGCCGCCGCGACACCGTCCGGCCCGGCCTTCACCCACGAGACCTGGACATTCGTGATCCACGGATGGAGCGCCAGCCGCCCGACAGCATGCATGAGCAGGAACTCGCCGAATGTCGGCCCCTTGCGGGCGAGCCCCTTCAAGTACATCGGCGCCTCCATGTGCACGAACGGCAGCGGGATGAACTCCGTGAAGCCGCCGCTCGCCTGCTGTTGCTCGCGCACGCGCAGCAAGTGCCGCGCCCAGTTGACGGGGCCATCGACGTGGCCAAACATGATCGTGTTGTTCGAGCCGAGCCCGAGGCGGTGGGCCGTGTCGTGCACGCGGAGCCACTGGTCGGTCGTCACCTTGTCGGGGCAGATGACGCGCCGCACCTCGTCGTCGAGCACCTCCGCCGCCGTCCCGGGCAGCGAGGAGAGGCCCTCGTCGCGCAGCAGCTCCAGGT
>JBKJWA010000109.1:0-5562 GCA_046716705.1 Gaiellaceae bacterium | reverse complement strand
GAGGCGTACCTGGCGGCGACGGCCCAGCCGCACGGCGAGGCCGGCGGGGACGCCGAGCACGACGAGCGCGGGCGCCCATTCGGCGAAGACGACGTTCTGGAGCAGGTGTGCGCTCAGCAGCGACGTCGTCGCCAGCGAATCGAGCGGCGACGCGGCAGCCGCTAGCACGAGCAGCAACCCGCCGCCGAAGCACGCAAGTCGCCAGCGTGGCACCCCCTCACTGCGCACGCCGATCGCGTACGCGCCCGCCAGCGCGCCGACGACGAGCAGCTCGTGCGGTGCGAACTCCCACCGGATCGCGTCCACGCTGGCTATCGTGGCAGCGAACGCACGCGGGCGTGGTGAAGCGGTATCACTAGAGACTTCCAATCTCTCGTCACGGGTTCGACTCCCGTCGCCCGCTCTAACGTCCGGCTAAGCCGCTACGTTTTCAGATATGAAAACGACCGAGCGCGAGCAGGCACGGGTCTTGCGCGGCGAGGAAGGTCGATCGATCAAGGAGATCGCTCGGATACTCGGAGTCGCGCGATCCTCGGTCAGCGTATGGGTTCGCGACATAGAACTCACACCAGAGCAACACGAGGCTCTGCGGCTCCGAAACGGAAAGCACTGGGCTCAACGGCTGGGCAATGAGCGGTGGGCGGCCAAGTGCCAAGCGGAACGCGTTCGCTGTCAGCAGGAGGGCCGCGCTTGGGCCAGGAGCTGCGATCCGCTCCACGCTGCTGGGTGCATGCTCTACTGGGCCGAGGGGAGCAAGGAGAGGAACTGCGTTGCGCTCACGAACTCCGACCCAGAGCTCGTACGGTTCTTTTTCAGGTTCCTCAAAGCGTCCTTCGAGGTCACTGACCAGAAGGTCACGGTCCGGTGCAACCTGTTTGCGGACCACGTCACACGCCAGCAAGAGATCGAGCGGTACTGGCTCGACCTCCTCGGACTACCTCAGACGAGCCTGCGAAGGTCGATCGTCAACTCGTACTCGAAATACAGCCAGAAGAAGCGGACGAATAAGCTGCCCTATGGAACCTGCCGGTTGTCGGTTCACTCGACCGCGATCGTCCAGCACATCTACGGCGCCATCCAGGAGTAGCCGGCTTCGAGCGGCCCGAGTGGCTCGGCTAACTCAGAGCGCTTATCGTCGCCCGGAGAGCGCGTTCCAGGCGAAGAGGATGATCAGCGCGCCGACGATGGCTGCGATCCACGTCGAGATGTCGAAGAACTCGTCGATCGGATCGCCGAAGCCGAGCGCAGTGGCCAGAAATCCACCGAGGACGGCTCCGACGATGCCGAGCAACGTCGTGAGGATGATGCCCACGCGCTCTGCTCCCGGCATGATCCGCTTCGCGATCAGCCCTGCCAAAAGCCCCAGGATGACCCAGGCGATGATGCTCATTTGGACTCCTCCTCCGAGATCTGCTCGACCATCTGTCCGGTGGACTCTGCCAGAGCCTCGCGAGCGACGTCGGCCTGAGCGAGGATGCCGACAAGGCGGCCGTCGGAGACGACCGGCAGTCGGCGCACCTGCTCCGACGCCATGCGCTTGAGCGCCTCGTCGAAAGGCTCGTCGGGCGATGCCACGACGGGCTTCTCCGAGTAGATGTCCGATACGCGGACGCTGTCTGGGTCGTCCCCGCGGGCAACCACCTGAACGACGAGGTCGCGGTCGGTGACGATGCCGACGAGCTGGTCGCCTTCGACGACGGGCAGTGAGCCGACGTTCTCGGACGCCATGAGCTTTGCCGCCTCCGTTACGGAGGCGTTAGCGGCGATCGTCGTCGGGTTCTCGGTCATCGAGGCACGTACGGTCGTGCTCTGCATTGGAAGTTCCTCCGTTTCCGAGGGGTACGTGAGGAATCTTCCCCGCGGGCCTGCCCGCAAAACGCCAGGGCCGAGCGTACGACGCTAGGAGAGCTCGACGCGCTCGATCGTCACGGGCTCGACGGGCCGGTCGCGCCCGTCGGAGTCCGCCTTCGAGATGGCGTCGGCAACGTCCATTCCCTCCGTCACCCGGCCGAACACCGCGTGCTTCCCGTTCAGCCACGAGCACTCGTCGGCGGTGACGATGAAGAACTGGCTGCCGTTCGTGTCGGGACCTGCGTTCGCCATTGCGAGTGCGCCACGCTCGACGGGCAACTCGAGCGCGCTCGACTCGTCCGCGAACTGATACCCGGGGCCGCCCGTGCCGTCGCCGCGCGGACACCCTCCCTGGATCATGAAGTCCTCGATGACGCGGTGGAACGTGAGCCCGTCGTAGAATCCCTCGCCGGCGAGCTTCGTGAAGTTGGCGACGGTCTCCGGCGCCTCGTCGTCGGCCAGCTGGACGTGAATCGCCCCGCGGTTCGTGTGAAGGATCGCTGACGACATAGGCAGCCAGCCTACCGTCCGATCCTCGCGCGATGCTTCAGCGGTGATCCCCGAACGGGCGATCCGGTTCCCTGCGCGGACCGTCCTCGCCGTGCTCGGAATCATCCTCGCGGCGTGGACGCTGCTGCAGGTGATCTTCATCACACGGCAGGTCTTGACGTGGATTCTCGTCGCGCTGTTCTTCGCGATCGCGCTCCATCCCGCCGTGGACTGGCTTCAGGAGCGAGGGATTCGCCGGCGCGGCTATGCCGTCGCGCTCACGTCGCTCGCAGTCGCGGGCTTGATCACGATCGTAGGCTGGCTCGTCATCCCGCCGCTCGTCGAGCAGGTGAACGACTTCGCGCGCAAGGTGCCCGACTACATCGACGACCTCACGGAGGGCCGGGGGCGGTTCGGCTTCCTCGAGACGAAGTACCACATCGTCGACCGCATCCGTGAGGCGGTCGACGAGGGGGGCGCGAGCAAGGTCTTCGGGCTGTCGGGTACCGCGATCTCGATCACGAAGAGCGTGCTGACGATGGTGGCGGCGACGATCACGATCATCGCCCTCACGTACTTCATGCTGCTCGAGGGCCCGACGTGGCTCAACCGTTTCTATTCGCTCTTCTCCGCGCCGACCGAGAAGCGGCTGCGGTCGGTCTTCGGCGACATCGGCACGGTCGTCGGAGGCTACGTCACCGGCAATCTCTTCATCAGCGTCATCGCGGGAGTCAGCTCCGGGCTCGTGCTGTGGATCATGGACGTGCCGTTCGCGCTCGCGCTCGGGCTGCTCGTCGCCCTGCTCGACCTCGTCCCGTTGGTCGGAGCGACGTTCGCCGCGATCATCGTCACGACGGTCTCCTTCGTGAGCACCGACTCGGTTTGGTCGGGGATCGTCGTGCTCATCTTCTTCGTCGTCTACCAGCAGGTCGAGAACCACCTGCTGCAGCCCCTCGTCTACGGGCGCACCGTCCAGCTGTCGCCGCTCATCGTGCTCATCGCCGTCCTGATAGGCGCGTCGCTCGCCGGCGTGCTCGGTGCGCTCGGCGCGATTCCGGTCGCCGGAGCGCTGCAGGTGCTCGTGCTGGACTGGCTCGCGCACCGGAAGGGAAAGAGGGGCAGTCCGGCGAAGGAAGCTGCCACGGTTCCCGATGCATGACCATCGAGTATTGCGTAGCCTGGAGCCTCCGGGTTTGCGACTCCTCCCCCAACTCGCTGTCGTCGCAGCACTCCTCCTGCCCGCCGTGGCAAGCGCCGCGGACGGACCTGACGTCGCGCCCGTGGATCGCCTGGAGTCCGCCGTCCTCGACGAGTTGAACCTCGTGCGGCTCGAGCACGGGCTCCGGCAGCTGACGCTCAGCCCGAACCTCACGGAAGCCGCCGACAGCCACTCGCACCAGATGGTCGTGTCTGGGTATTTCGGTAACGAGTCGCCAGACGGGAGCCACTTCGCCAGGCGGATCAAGGGTTTCTACAAGCCGCGCGCCGTCAGGCGGAAGTGGACGGTCGGCGAGAACATCATCTGGAGCACCCGCCGCCTGACAGCGCGTGCTGCCGTCGCCGCGTGGCTTGCGAGCCCGGGACACCGCGAGAACCTCCTCGGGCGGAAGTTTCGGGAGGTGGGCGTCTCAGCCGTACGTGCAGCCGGTGCGCCCGGTGTCTACGGACACCGGCGCGTCGTCGTGCTCACGGTCGACTTCGGTGCCCGCTAGTACTTTTATGTTCGCGCGCCTGTAGCTCAGTGGAAGAGCAGCGGCCTTCTAAGCCGCCGGTCGGGGGTTCGAATCCTCCCAGGCGCACCTTGGCGTCTGGCCGCGTCCGCGGACGCTCGCGCCGCTGGCGGCGCTCCACTCGCGGCCCCGTGCCTGTTGCACTGTGACCCCTCGCTACGCTTGCCAGCGACGCGCCAGACACCAAGGAGACCTGTTACGGGTTACGGGTTGCGGTAGGCATCCGAGAGCGGCCGGATCACGAGCCAGCCCACGAAGGCGGCGAGGGCGAGGCCGACGAGCGCAACCCGCGTCGCTCCCAGGAGGCTGAGCCAGTCCGTTCGGCTGTGCAGGACCCAGATCGTCGCGCTCCAGATCACGAGGGGGCCGAAGGCGGACGCGACCCGGCTCGCGAGGTTGAAGAACCCGAACATCTGGCCGCGTAGCTCGAGCGGCGTGAGGCGAATCATGAAGACGCGGTCTGCCGTCCACACGCAGCCGAGCGCCGAGCCCATCGCCGGCGCCGCGAGCCAGATGGTCCACGGCTCGCCGACGGCCGCGGATAGCAGCGTCAACATCGTAAACACCGGCAGCACGGTGAGCAGTACCGCGCGCGGCCCCGTTCTGCTCAGCACTCGTCCGGTGACAAGCGCCGCGATGGCCGCGCCGACGACGGAAACCGCCAGCACCGCGTTCTTCTCGGTCTCCGAGAAGCCTCCCAGGCGCGTCATGTACACGGTGAGGAACGCCGACAGCGTCGCGATCGCGTCCGAGTAGAAGAAGCGGCCGACGAGGAACTGGAACGCGTCTCGGTTTCCGCGCACGTGCTGCGCCGTGCGCATGACCTGGCGGAAGGCATGCCCGAAGAGCCTCCCTTCGGGGCGCACCGCGGTCGAAGGCTCGCGGTGCCGCTCGCGAATCCAGAAGAACGCCGGCAGCGCAAACAACACGAAGAGGGCGCCTGCGGGTGCGAAGGCGCGCTGCTTCGACCCGTCGCCGACGATCCCCTCGGCGACGACCGCGAGCGCGAAGACGATCCCGATGAAGCCGAACGCGACGGCGATGCCGGAGACACGTCCCCGGCGGCCGCGCGGGGCGACGTCGGCCAGGAGCGGGTCGTACTGCGCGAGCGCCAGCTGGCCGAACGCGACGGCCACTCCACCCGCGACGAGCAGTGGCAGGACGTTCCCGTCGGCGGGGAGCACCTCGAGCAGCGCGCAGGAGGCGGCCGCGACGAGGGTGAAGGCGATGAGGAACGGCTTACGCCGCCCGAGCTGATCCGCCAACGCCCCGGCCAGCGGCATCGCCACGAGCAGGAACAGCACGACCACGAACTGCGACGTGGCGACGTACCAGTCCGGCCTGCCGAGGTCGTCGATGATCCAGGTCCCGAAATAGCGGATGACGAGCAGGAACGAGAAGACGGAGTACGCGAAGTCCCAGAACGCCCAGGAGAGCGGCGCGGGATCGCGGAGCAGGTACGAGCGTTTGGCCATTGGGAAGGAAGCCTAGA
>JBKJWA010000108.1:0-4090 GCA_046716705.1 Gaiellaceae bacterium | reverse complement strand
GTGCGCTAGCGGTCGGAGCGGTGAGCATCGACCCTGCGCCGACCACCGCCGCGCCGACGCCAGCCCGCTTCAGCAGGCGCCGTCTCGAAACTCGTTCGTCAATACTCGCCATACGCGAGACCTCCGTCGTTTAGGTGTTTCGCGTATTAGCGCACGCGCGGGCGGGATTGTCGATACCGCAAACGCGTGACTTCGCAGCGCGAAGTGACGTAGGTTTGCTACGCCGGCATTCGGAGCAGGTCGACGAGGGTGTCTAGCGTCTCCTGCGCCTTCGACCCGCGCATCTCGTAGGCCGGAGCCTGGCGCACGACAGCGGCGATCGTCTCGAGTCCGAGCCCGCCGACCCGCTCGATGTTGAGGATCCTCGTGGCGAGTAGCTGCACGGCACGGCCCTGTGGGTACGACGTGATCGGGTCTTCGGAGAGCCCGATGAAGCACACGAAATCGGCGTGGCACGGCTCCGTAATTCGGGCGAGCTCCTCCTGCCGGCCTTGCGGAACCAGCTCCGCGAGGCTGTCGGGCGCGTCAGCGGGCAGGTCAAGGGTCGGCGACGTAGGGATGAGCCTCCCGGTGGCGAGCTCTAGCGCGACGTATGTCGTACCGGGCAGCTTCAGGCCGGTGCGGTCGATTGCACGGCGCGAGAGGTTCGCGAGGTAGGGGGGAATGATCGGCGGCACGATGGCGACGACGTCGCCGAGGCGCACGGCCGCCGAGTCGAGGAAGACCGCATCGTCTCGCTCGGCCGCCGCGACGTGCTCGAACTGCCCGATGAGCACTTCTCCGACCGCGCGCAGGTCGAGCGTGCGGACGAGCGCGCGGCTCTCCTCGTAGAGGATGTGGAACGACTTGCCGACGTTGCCGTTGTCGTTCGTCCCGAGCATGATCGAGTAGTACGGCGCCGTCTGGTCGTCGACGGCGAGCTCGGCGAACGTCTCGTCGAGCCACTCCGCGACGCCTTCGGAGTTCGTGCGCACGCCGAACTGGACACCAGCGACTTCGTAGGAGCGATGTGCGACCCACCCGAGGTCGTTGAGCTTGTCCGTTCAGTCGTTGCGCGGCACTTCGCGCCGCACGATCTCGCGCTCGTCCGAGGCGTTGCTTTGCGCTTCGATGAGCTTCGTCGCGCCGGCGCTGGGGACGACGAGCCCGGCGTTTCTGAACTGCTTGATGAGCTTGCGGATGTCAGCTGCGATCGCCTCGGGCTCCACTTCATTCGCTTCGGCGAGCTCCGCCGTCGTCTCCTTCACGGTCGCCGTCCCGTCGCACAGCTGGAGGACGAGCGACGCCATGGGATTGAGGTAGTGGACGAGCCCGCTGACCGGGTCGTAGACGACGGCCTCCTGGTCGAGCTCCACGACCGTGAGATCGCTCCGAATTGCGGGCTTCGTCGCCGGCATGTCAGGCCGCCTGCTCGAGATGGGTGACGAGGCCATGCTCGATCACGAATGACGCCGCCTCCATGCGTGAGTGGACTCCGAGCTTCGTGAGGATGTTCTGCACGTGCGTCCGCGCCGTCTCCGGACTGATGACGAGCAAGTCGGCGATCTCGGCGGTCTTCTTGCTGCGCGCGACGAGAGCTAGCACCTGCCGCTCTCTCGTCGACAGCCGCGATAGGCGCAACAGGGCCTCGTCGTGGGACTTCTTGCGCACGAGCAGATCGGAAAGCAGCGGGCCGAGCATCGCGGGCGGCACGAGCACCTCGCCCCGCGCGACTCCTCGCACCGCCTCGATCACCTCGGCGAGCGTGCAGTCCTTCGTGAGATAGCCGCTCGCGCCGCAGCCGAGCCCCTCGGCCAGCACCTGCTGGTCACGCACGTCCGCGAGCACGATCACCCGAGTGTCCGGCGCGTGGTCACGCAGCATGCAGCTCGCCGTGCCCCCGGCGAACCCCGGCAGGCCCGAGCTGAGGAGGATGACGCTCGCGCGTGACTCAGCGGCGTTCGTCACGGCCATCTCCGCATCATCCGCCCCGCCGACGACGACTAGGTCCGGCTCGCGGTCGATTCCCTCCCGGAGCATCTCCTCGTAGAGCCTGTTCTCGATCGCCACGAGCACGCGAGTCTGTTGTGTCTTTGCCATCGGCCCCCCACAGTGACGGCTAGTACGGACGTACTAGGCGATCCTCGCGCATTCATGCGCAAAACGCAAGAGACTCAGGTCCTCGACTAACCGGCGGAGGCAGAGACGTAGTCCGCGACGGCCTGGATCTGCGCGCCCGTCAGGGTGCCCTTGAAGGGCGGCATCGTTCCCTTCCCGTTCGTCACGCGATCGACGACGAGCGTCTTCGGCGGCTTCGTCTCGTCGAGATTGGGGCCGATCGTCCCGGCCGTGCCCGCGTCGGCCAGCGTATGGCAACCACCGCAGTTCGCCGTGAAGACTCCTTTGCCGTCCGCCGCCTGCCCGTCCCCCGGCGGTGGCTGAGCGGCTCCCGGCTTGCCGGCGACCGAGGCTACGTACGCGGCAACGTGGTCGACGTCGTCCCCGGTTACGAGGTCGGCCGGCATACCCGGTGCACCCGTCGAAGGGGTCGTCACGGGGAACTTGATCTGTCCGGCGACGAGCTGCTGGATCGAGCTCTCCTCGAAGCCCTGCTCCCGGCCCGAGGCGAAGGCATCGTCGAGGTTCGGGCCGATCGTGCCCACGGTGCCCGCCGCGGCGAGCACATGGCAGCTGCCGCATTGCTGCTTGAACAGCTCCTCTCCACGGACAGTGTCACCGCCGGTCGAGATGCCGCCGGTGCCCGCCCCGCCGCAGCCGGCCGCGACAATCGTGAGGATCAGCACCGCGGCGACGAGCGAGCTGCGCACGCGGGCGAGTCTAACCCGTCTAGCCCTGGTCGCCCGCGGCCTGCTGCGCGATCTTCTGCGCCTCGAGCTCCTTGATCTTCTGGCGCGCGTCGACGACGAGCGGATCCGTCGGGAAGCGCTTCACGAATCGCCGGTAGACGGTGAGCGCGGTATCGATCTCGCCTGCTCCCTCCGCGGCCTGGGCCCAGCGGAGGAGCGATGCGGAGTCGTCCGGGGAGAGCGCGGAGAGCTGCTTGTAGACGCCGAGCGCCTCCCGGTTCGCCGTCTGGTAGCGCCCGACGGCCTCCTGGAAGCGTTTCTCGGCGTCGGCGGAGGCGGCCTGGGCAAGGGGGTCGACGAACGATCCGAGGGCCTGGCCGAGTGGGCCGGCGCCGGGACGGAACTGCGCACCGGGGGCCGCGAGGCTCGCATCCCGCTGCGCGATGTTCGCGTCGTTCGCTGCTGCGCCGGCCTGTGTTTGGTAGGCGAGCGCGAGGCTCGCGAGGACGTCCTCGTCCTTCGGCCTCGTCGCGACGTATGTCCGGTAGGCGGCGACCGCCTCCGCGTAGCGACCGTCGCGCTCGAGCGCCTGTGCGAGATCGGTTAACACCGCCTTGTCGCGAGGGCTTTTGGCGAGCTTCTCCTGGAGCTCCTCGATCGACGGGGCAGACCCGCCCGTGAAGACGTTCGAGAAGACGTCGCCGAGCCCGGCGTTGCCCGACCCGACCCCGAGGAAGACGAAGCTGCCGGCGAAGACGATGGCGAGCAGGGCGAACGCCCACTTGGCGTGGCCGCGCAGGCGGGTGAAGAAGAGCTCGTCCTCGAGCGTCTTCTCCGCCTTGCGGCGATCGCGCTTGGGCTCGGCCGCTACCGGCCGAGCAGCTTTGCCCGTGCTTCGATTCCTTTTTGCCGCAGCTCGTGCCATGGAGAGGTCTCTCGCTCGTAGCGTACCTCCCCGCCCGCGAGTGTCAGCAGCACCCTCGACGACGAGCCGCCCATGACGACGGCGGCGGCCGGGTCCTCCCAGGGCACGTACGGCGAACCCTCGAGGCTGACGATAGCGAGATCTGCCTGCTTGCCTGCATCCAGCGAGCCGAGATCGTCGTCCAGGCCGAGGGCCGAGGCGGACCCGAGCGTCGCGAGCTCGAGGACGCGCTCGGCCGGCATCGCGCTCGAGCCGTGGGCTCGCAGCCTGGCTAGGGCGACCGCTGTCCGCAGTTCCTCGAACATGTCGAACGAGGGCGTGGAGGCAGGGCTGTCGGTGCCTATCCCGACGCGGACGCCGGCGGCGAGCAGGTCTGCGA
>JBKJWA010000107.1:0-3203 GCA_046716705.1 Gaiellaceae bacterium | reverse complement strand
GCGTACTCCGCCATCGTCTGTCCTTCCTCGCGCGCAAAGCGCGCCCGAATCTTCGTCAGCACTTGTAAGTCACCCCCTTCCGGCTGCACGGATCATTCGCCGCATTCATCGCCCCGCGGTGCCCCGCGGCCGATCCCCCGGACGGGTGAGCACTGCCAAACTCACCCGTTCCGGGAGGGCAGTGCGGGTCGGACCAAAGTGACGCCCCGACCTGAGCCGGGGCGTCGCGGAGCGTTCAGGATCGGTCTAGAGGATGGCGGTAACGTTGCCGATCGCGCCCTGGATTCCACCGGAGAGGGCGGTGAACACTGCGACGGTGGCGACCGTGATCACGGCCAGCACGACAGCGTACTCCGCCATCGTCTGTCCTTCCTCGCGCGCAAAGCGCGCCCGAATCTTCGTCAGCACTTGTAACTCACCCCCTTCCGGGCTGCACGGGACATTCGCCGCATTCATCGCCCAGCGGTGCCCCGCGGCCGATCCCTCGGACGGGTGAGCGCCGCCGACTTCACCCTTTCCGGTGGCCGCCTCGGGCCGGTCCAGAGCGACGCCCGGCCGGAGCCGGGGCGTCGATGAGCTTCAGGTGCTACTAGAGAAGGCCGGTGACGCTGGTGATCGCGCCCGAGATTCCACCGGAGAGGGCGGTGAAGACCGCCACGGTGGCGACCGTGATCACGGCCAGCACGACGGCGTACTCCGCCATCGTCTGTCCTTCCTCGCGCGAAAAGCGCGCACGAAGCTTTGTCAGCATGTAAGTCACCCCCTTCCGGATACCGGGATCGTGACCCGTACATCGCCAGATAGCGCGGCCGGTCCCATCCCTCCGAATGGGGTTGTGACGAGAGGGCGTCACCCCTCGGCGGAGGGCATTTCCTGGCGCGTTCAAGGATTCGCGCATGCTGTCGATGAAGCACGTGCAGGTTCCTGGCCCCGCATTGCCGTCAGTGCAGAGCGGAGCTGAAGCTCGGCGCGAGCGGCCGGCTCGACGCCTGGGCCTGCCCGGCCAGGCACGGGTCGGCTTCACACTCTCCGACGAGCCCGCCGACGGCGTCTCGAAGCGGCACCCGGGGTACGTGAGCTCCCTCGACCGCGTCGTGCTCGACGAGTCGAACGCCGCCTGACAGCTCGTTGACAGAGCGCCGTGACCGCGTCAGACTCGGCGATTCGAATGACGCTTCGCGGGATCGTCACGTTCGTGGCTGTCATGGGAATGGCCGGCGGGGTGCCTTCGGCACATACGGCCGGCACGACGTTTCCCGGTGCCAACGGCAAGCTCGTGTTTCAGCGCACCGAGTCTCCGTGCTGGTTCGACCAGAACGGCATCGACTGCCACCGCTCGCTCTGGGTTTCGGCCCTGGACGGGACTGGCGCCAGGCGCATCACGGGACGACCGCGCGATCGAAGGCTTGACGCCAGCCGCCCGCAATGGTCGCCTGACGGACGCCGGATCGCCTTCCTCTGGTCGACAGGTGGAAGACGCCGTTTCCCGGAACTCTGGGTCATGAACGCGGACGGGACCGCCAAGCGGAAGATCCTGAGCCTGGCGGCCCAGGGGAGGGCGTACGGCCTGCACACTGACGACTTCAGTGCGTCATGGTCGCGGGACGGGAAGTGGCTGCTTGCCGAAGGGACCGCCGGCAACTCCCTACGGTCGGCGATTCAGGCGATCAGCGCGACCGGTGACGGAGCCCGACTCGTCTACGTCAGTGGCTCCCGCGCGAGCATCCACTACCCAACGTGGTCGCCGCGCGGTGGTCGGATCGCTTTCCTCACGGGTTCTTGGCCGTCGTCCCTCGTGGTCGCTGCAGCGGACGGAACGAGGAGGAGGACGATCGCGCGAGCGTATCGGGGCGAAGGAGGTCGCCCGTTCGACTGGGCGCCGGATGGGCGCCGGCTGGTGTTTCTTCGTCAGCCCAAGAGCGGCGGCTATGGCGACATCTACATCGTAAACACGGACGGCACCGGCCTCCGCCGCGTGATCGGGAACGCCGACACGTGCGGTCAAGGTGTGCACAGGCCGATCTGGTCCCCTGATGGGAAGTCGATCCTGTTCGAGACTTCGTGCGTGGCGGGCACCGAGGTTCCCGGCGGCGTCAGCGACCGCTTTGCGATCGTGGGCGTCGACGGGAGCGGCCTCCGGTTCGCCGGGCCTGGCAGCCAAGGCTGCCGGGCACTGATCAAGGGCCCCGAGGCCGCGGAGGGCCCCCAGAGCGTTCCGTGCCGGGCGGCTGAGCCTTCCTGGCGCCCGCGCTGAGCTAAGCCCTCGTGCAGAACCGGTTCGCGGGCGTCTCTCCGCTCCAGGTGTAGCCGGGGGCCGCTACACCCGTCACCTTCGTCACGAAGCAGCCGGCGACGCGGGGGACGAGGTACGTCGTCTTGCCGGCCGCGTCGGTCCGCTTGCTCGCCGAGAAGTGCACGCGGCCGTTTCGCCGCACGACGACCGACGTGCGCACGCCGGGCGCCGCTCCTCCGCCCACCTCGACGACGGTCGTCGTCACGCGGATGACGGCGCGTCGCGCCGAGTAGCGAACCGACGACACGCGAATCGGGCCCGGGCTCACTCGCAGGCTCGCGCTCGCGGCGACTGCGCCTGCCTGCGCGCGGACGAGACCGTTGCCCCCGCGCCCTTCGGCCCTGACGGCCGTGGACGTGCCGGTCTTCGGGCTCACGACGGCCAGGCCTGTCGGCCTGACGGTCCACGTCGGGCGGGCTGTAAGCGGGTTTCCGAAGGCGTCTTCGGCGGCGACCGCGAACCGCCGCGACCCGCGCGGACCGATGACCGCCGTCCCCGGATCGACCGTGAGGCGCGACAGGGGCCCGGGCGTCACCGTTTCTACCTGCGTGGCCGTCGTCACGCCCGGCGCCGTGGCGCGGAGCTGCGGCCGTCCGGCCCGGGTATCGAGATAGTGGAACGGCGGCGTCGTCGTGCCGCCTGTGGGAATGGTGACGGAGATCTGGGTCGCCCATGGCCCGCTCGGGCTCG
Source organism: Gaiellaceae bacterium (assembly GCA_046716705.1). Lineage (GTDB taxonomy): Bacteria > Actinomycetota > Thermoleophilia > Gaiellales > Gaiellaceae > PALSA-612. Next base: position 220 of record JBKJWA010000107.1, on the reverse strand, counting down.
GCGAGAACCGGCCGTCCTGCGAGCCCGAGGTGAGCGTGACGGCGATCGGCGCCGTCGTCGCCAGCGGCGCGCCCGTGCTCGTCTGGAGGTTGAGGCTGAGCGGCGTCGACGGCTGGCCGGCGACGATGATCTGCGGCGGTGGCCCGAACGCGAGCACCGAGCCGAGCCACGCCCGCAGCGCCTTCCAGGACTCGTTGAACACCGCGCCGGGCAGGTCGCC
>JBKJWA010000106.1:0-4983 GCA_046716705.1 Gaiellaceae bacterium | reverse complement strand
CCGAGCTCCGAGAAGCGGAGGATCGCCGTCTGCACGCGGCCGATCGGCACGCGGACGACGAGCCGCGCCGTCCCTTCGCCGCGGCCCTCGCCGTAGTCGACCGTGCGGACGTAGCCGCCGAGCGCCCTGGTCTGGCGGAGCGCGTTCTGGGTGACGTCGGAGAGGTCATTGACGCGCAGGGTGATCTGAGCCGAGTACCGCTGTGCGCGCTTTGCGGGCGCCACCGGCACGCCCGAGAGCGCCCCGAGCTCAGTCGTGGCCGAGTCCTTGTTCGCTGCCCGCTCCACGAGCGGCGCCGGCGCGGAAACCTGCTGCTGCGGCTCGTCACCGCCCGATAGCACGCCGACGGCGACGGCGCCTGCAACCAGCGCGGCCGCCGCAGGCCCGAGCACCCACGTCACACGCAGCTTCCGAGGTGGCGCGGGAGGCCGTGCCGCGATCGTCGCGACCCGCTGCCGCAGCGACTCCGGCGCCGCCGGCCGAGCCGCGCGGAGCTCGTTCATGAGCCCCTCGTACCTCTCGTCGGTCAGGTCAGGCGAGGACATCGTCCCTCACTTTCTCCTCGAGCTTCCGCAGGGCGCGGCTGAGCCGCGTGGAACAAGCCGTCCGGCTGATGCCGAGCACGCGGGCGGCGGTGTCTCCATCGAGGTCGCAGATGACCCGTAGCGCGATCACCTCGCGCTCTCCCGGGGACAGGCTGTGGAGCGCCGACTCCAACTGCGGCGACAACCCCTCCCCGAACGCCGCCTCGCTCGCAGCGACGTCCTGCGCCGCGTAGGTCTCCTCCCGGCGCCTGCGGCGCGACTCGGAGCGGAAGTGGTCGAGCGCGGCCGACCGCGCGATCTGGCACAGCCACGTCTTCGCCGTTCCACGGCGCGGGTCGAAGCGGCGCCAGCGCCCGAGGGCCCGCTCGAACGTCTCGCTTGTGAGGTCCTCGGCCACGGCTCGGTCTCCTGTCAGGTAGAGGAGGAAGGCATAGACGGCGTCGAGGTGCTCCTCGGCGACTGTCGCGAAGCTCGTCTCCGCCACGAACACGTCTCCTATACGGCGCGGGTCGCCGGTCGTGTCACTCGGGCTTGTCGGCCGGCTGCACGGCGTGCCCGCCGAACTGCTTGCGCAGCGCCGCGTTCACCTTCGCGGCAAACGATTCGTCCTGCCGCGAAGCGAAGCGGGAGAAGAGCGCGAGCGCGATCGTCGGGGCCGGGACGCGCTCGTCGATCGCCGTCTCGACCGTCCAGCGCCCCTCGCCGGAGTCCTCGACGTAGCCGCGGATACCCGCGAGGTCGGGATCCTCCGCGAACGCCCGCTCGAGCAGCTCGAGCAGCCAGCCGCGGACGACCGAGCCGTGCTGCCAGAGGTCGGCGAGCTGCCGGAGATCGAGCTCGAGCTCCGAGGCCTGCATGATCTCGAAGCCCTCGCCGAGCGACTGCATCATCCCGTACTCGATCCCGTTGTGGACCATCTTCACGAAGTGCCCGGCGCCCGATGCGCCGACGTGCGCATAGCCGCCCTCCTGCGCGAGGTCGCGGACGAAGGGCTCGATGAGCGCGAAGCCGTCGGCGGGACCTCCGACCATGATGCAGTAGCCCTCCTCGAGGCCCCAGACCCCGCCGGACACGCCCGCGTCGAGGAAGTGGATGCTCTTGGCGCCTGCCACCTCGGCGCGGCGTTGCGAGTCACGGAAGTTCGAGTTGCCGCCGTCGACGATGATGTCGCCGTCCTCGAGCAGCGGCACGAGCGTCTGGAACGCGTTCTCCGTGGGATCGCCGGCCGGGATCATGAGCCACACCACGCGCGGGTGGTCGAGCTTGCCGACGAGCTCGACGAGCGAGCCGGTGGTGCGCGCCTGATCCGTGCGCGCATACGTTTCGACCGTGTGCCCGACGCGACGCAGGCGCTCGGTCATGTTGCCGCCCATCCTCCCCAGCCCGACCATTCCGAGATTCATAGGTCCTCCAGTTTGACGCGTGCAACGGGACGGCCGCGCGCCTTCAGTGCCTCGTAGTCTCCCGCAGCCTGCGCCTCGATGAGGCGCCGGAAGCCGAACTTCCGCCTGGGGATGGCGACGTCGGGCCCGACGTCGTCGACGACCTGGATGAAATGGCCGGTCGGCGGCCCGCCCTTGTGCAACTGCCCCGTCGAGTGGAGGTAGCGCGGGCCGAGGCCCACCGTGACGACGCAGCCGGTCGCGCGAGCCTGGTCGACGAGAGGCTCGAGCTCCCCTTCTCGCTCGGGGTCGACGAACGCCTGGATGGCCACGTAGTCGCCCGGCCGGACGCCGTCGAGGAGCGCCTCGACCGTCTCTTCGGGACCGGTCCGAGGGACTGTCCCGTGGACATGTCCGGAGTCGAGGATGGACTGCGTCTTCGCCTTCGCCTCCTCGACGTTCGGCTGGTCGAAGGGATTGACGCCGAGGATCGCGCCCGCCACCGCCGTGGCCAGCTCGAAGCGAAAGAACTCCGCCCCGATGTCGTCCGAATCCGAGACGTCGACCTCCACGCTCTGCCGGTCCGTGCCGTCCGCGGACTCGCCGGCCGCCGGCACGAGCCCCTTGCCCTCCTTGCCGGTCGACTCGGCGACGAGCTGCTCGAGCCACAACCCGAAGCCCCCGGGATTGCCGAAGACGACCTTGTCGCGTCCCTCCTGCCAGCCCGAGCCAAGCGAGAGCCCCAGCTCGAGCGCCGGGTTCCCGTCGGCGACACGACAGGCATCGTGCATCTCCTCCGCCCGCGCCAGCAGCCGAGCGATGTCGACGCCCGCCAACGCGGCAGGGACGAGCCCGAACACGGAGAGCGCGGAGTAGCGCCCGCCGATCGTCGGCTCGCCGGCCACCGCGGTCACGCCGCGCTCGCGCGCGAGCGTCTCCAGCGGCGATCCCGGATCGGTGATGACGAGAAACGACTCGGCCCGCTTTCGACTTCGCTCCCAGAGGTGGTCGAACTGACAGCGGGTCTCCACGGTCGTCCCCGACTTCGACGAGATGACGAAGAGCGCGCCGTCGAGCTCCACCCGGCGCAGCGCGGCCGGATGCGTCGTGTCGAGCACGTCGAGCGGGGCACCGGCCAGCCGCCCGATCACGAGCGGAGCGAGGCTCGACCCGCCCATCCCGCACACGACGACTCGCTCCCGCCGGTGCGATTCGACGAGCAGCGCAAGGTCGTCTCTGCGCTCGCGCATCCGCAGCGGCTCGTCGAGCCAGCCCAGCCAGTGCGCCTCGTCGTGCCCCGTCCAGACCGTCGGGTCCCGCTCCCAGATGCGTTCCAGAAGCTCGCCGGGATCGAGCTCAGGCAGTAGTGAGCTCTCCCTGCTTCTGACGAATGCCGTCGAGCGCCTCGGCGAACGAGTCGGCGAACTTCTCGATCCCCTCGCGCTCGAGCGTCTCCGTGACGTCGTCGTAGTCGACGCCCGCCTCGGCCAGCTGGGCGAACAGCTCTTCAGCTTCCTCGACGCCTTCCTCGAGCGTCAGCGCCACCTCGCCGTGATCCTGGAAAGCGGCGATCGTCTCCGCGGGCATCGTGTCGACGGTATCCGGCCCGATGAGCGACTCCACGTAGAGCACGTCTCGGTAGTCGGGGTTCTTCGTGGACGTCGACGCCCAGAGGCACCACTGCTTCGACGCTCCCGCCGCCTCGAGCGGCCCCCAGCGTTCCCCGGCGAACACCTCCTGCCACTGACGGTACGCAAGCCTTGCGTTCGCGACGGCGAGCCTCCCTTTCAGCTCCGGTCGGCCGATCTCGTCCAGCCGCTTGTCGGCTTCGGTGTCGACGCGCGAGACGAAGTAGCTCGCCACGGAGCTGACGGCCTTCGGGTCGCCCCCGTCCGCGACGAGCCGCTCGATGCCGCGGATGTAGGCATCCATCACCTGGCGGTGGCGCTCAAGCGAGAAGATGAGCGTGACGTTGATCGAGCGCCCGGCGGCGATCATGTCCTCGATCGCCGGCAGGCCTGCCTCCGTCCCGGGGATCTTCACGTAGAGGTTCGGCCGCTCGATGACCGCGTGGAGCTCCTTCGCCTGCTCGCACGACGCGTCGGTGTCGTAGGCCAGCGTGGGATCGACCTCGATCGAGACGTAGCCGCGCAGGCCCCGGCCCTCGTCCCACACCGTTCGCATGAGGTCGCACGCACGGCCCACGTCCTGGGCGGCCAGCTCGAAGAACGCCTCGCGCGGCTCGCGGCCCTCCGAGCACAGCCCTCGCAGCTGCTCGTCGTACCGCGTGCCCTCGGACATCGCCTTCTGGAAGATCGTCGGGTTGGACGTGACGCCGCAGACCGCGTCGTCTCGCATCATCCGCTCGAGCTCTCCCGTCTCCAGGAGATCGCGCGAGAGGAAGTCGATCCACACGCTCTGTCCGAGCGCCGAGAGCTGGTGCAGGCGCGAGTCGGGCATGTCGGCAGTTACGTTACACCCATGGCCGAGACTGAGCGCTGGCGCGAGCTCGGGCAGCAGCTACGCGTTGATTCGATCCGGCCGAGCGCCATTGCCGGGTCCGGCCACCCGACCTCCGGCATGTCGGCCGCCGACCTCATGGCCGTGCTCGTGGACGGTCACCTCCGCTATGACTGGGCGAATCCGGCGAGCCCGACGAACGACCGCCTCGTCTTCTCGAAAGGGCACGCGTCAACGCTTCTCTACGGGATCTTTCGCGCTGCCGGAGTGATCTCCGAGGAGGACTTCGACGGCTACCGGACGTTCGGGAGCTCACTGGAGGGCCATCCGACGCCTGTCCTCCCCTGGGTCGACGTCGCCACCGGGTCGCTCGGCCAGGGCCTGCCGATCGGCGTCGGCATGGCGATCGCGGGCAAGAGCCTCGACCGTCTCCCGTACCGCGTCTGGGTGCTTTGCGGCGACTCCGAGCTGGCCGAGGGCTCGATGTGGGAGGCCTTCGAGCACGCCTCGCACTACGCCCTGGACAACCTCACCGCCATCGTCGACGTGAACCGGCTCGGCCAGCGAGGCGAGACGATGGTCGGGCGCGACACGGG
>JBKJWA010000105.1:0-5103 GCA_046716705.1 Gaiellaceae bacterium | reverse complement strand
GCCGCACCTGAAGGCAAAAGTTGGGCAAAAGTTCTGCCTCCCGATCACTAGCTAGAGAACAGAAAAGCCCCGTTTCCAGGGCTTTTCGAGGTAGCGGGGGCAGGATTTGAACCTGCGACCTCCGGGTTATGAGCCCGGCGAGCTACCTGACTGCTCCACCCCGCGTCGCGGCGGCCAGTATAGCGCCGCTCGGTAGAGTCCCGAGATGGGCACCGTCGTGTTCGAGGTCGAGCAGGCCGGCTGTGAGAGCTGCGCCGCCCGCGTCCGCGCAGCGCTCGAGCCCTTCGCAGAGGTCGGCGAGATCGTCGTCGATGCCCAGGCGGACAGAGCCACGGTGCGCGCGTCCGCCGGTGTGATTACCGAAGCATTGGTCAGCGAGGCACTCGAGACGGCGTCTGAGGGCAGCGGTCACGCATACCGGGTCCGTGCCGGCTCGTGGCGCGAGGATCCGTAGTGCCCACCTTCGTCTGGATCGCACTTGGAGTGTTCCTCGTGGCGCTCGTCGCAGGCGGGATCTGGGCCGGCGTCAACGCCCGTCGCGCGTGGAAACGAGGGTTGCCGGCATACAAGCGTATGTCCGAGGCGTCCGCATCGTTGAGCGGCCGCTCGACGGAGCTGGAGCGCCGTCTCGCCGTACTCGAGCCGAAGGTTGCGCACCTCCAGCGCGAGACGGCGCGGCTTGCTCGCGCAGTCGCCCGTGCACGCGTGCTGCTCGGCTCCGTCCAGGAGACGAGAACGGCGCTTCGCCTCGCACGCCTCTTCGTCCGTTGACGACTCGCGTCGCGGCGGTCGACCTCGGCACGAACTCCACACGGCTGCTAGTCGCCGACGTGAGTGGCAGCCGCATTGAAGAGGTCACGAGGCGGCTGCAGATCACCCGGCTCGGCGAAGGGGTCGACGAGCGGCGCCGCCTCTTGCCCCTCCCCATCGCCCGTGTTCGCAACGCGCTCGCCGACTACCGGCGGGAGCTCGAGAGCCTTGGCGCCGAGCGGACACTCGCGATCGCCACGAGCGCCGTCCGCGACGCCGAGAACGGCGAGGCGTTTCTCGGCGAGGTCGAGTGGAGCTACGGCTTCACGACGCAACTCCTGTCCGGGCATGACGAAGCGCTGATGACATTTCGGGGCGTGACCGCTGGCCGCGGAATCGAGGAAGACACGCTCATCGTGGACGTGGGCGGCGGCTCGACGGAGCTCGTGCTCGGCGGGCCAGACGGCGTCTCTGCCCACACGAGCCTCGAGCTCGGCTGCGTGCGCATGACCGAGCGGTTCGGCGCAGATCTCGACGCCTGCGCGACGCACGTTCGTTCGGCCCTCCCCGACCTCGAGCCCCGTCGAGCCGTCGGTGTCGCCGGCACAGTGACGTCGCTCGCGGCGCTCGATCTCGGCCTCGTGGACTACGACCCCGAGCGTGTCCACGGCCACATACTCACACGGGAGGCTGTGGAGGACCAGCTCGCACGGCTAGCGGCGCTGCCGCTCGACGAGCGGCGACGAGTGCCCGGCCTCGAGCCGGAGCGGGCGCCGGTGATCGTCGCCGGTGCCGTCATCGTCCGCGAGGTACTGGCGCGATACGCCCTGGACGGGCTCGAGGCGAGCGAGCACGACATCCTCCACGGCGCCGCGCTCGCGGCTGCCGAACTGCCCGCCGTCGAAGAAGGAGCGGCTCCTCCAGGGGCCTACACCTGCTGCTGATGAGATACGGGCTGGTTGCTTCGAACATCGGGTCGTTCTCGAAGCCGGCGAACGTCGTGCGGCTGGCCGAGCAGGCCGAGGCGGCCGGCTGGGAGGCGCTCTTGCTCTGGGATCACCTTGCGTGGGTCTGGGACGGGCCTGCCGCCGATCCCTGGGTCACGCTCGGCGCCGTCGCCGCGCGCACGGAGCGCCTGCTGCTCGGCACCTGCGTCACACCCGTCCCGCGCCGGCGTCCTCACGTCTTGGCGCTCCAGGTGGCGACGCTCGACGAGCTTTCGGGCGGCCGGGCCGTCTTGGGCGCGGGGCTCGGCGGCAACCGCAAGGAGTTCGAGGAGTTCGGCGAGAGCTTTGACACCGAACGCCGCTGGCAGCTGCTGGAGGACGGGCTCCGCGTCATTCGCGAGCTCTGGGCCGGCCCGCTCGGACCACGTGAGATCCCCATCTGGATCGGCGGCAGCAGCACGCGGGCGCGTCGCCTAGCCGCCTCCTACGACGGCTGGGTCCCCGACTCGACCTCACTCGACGAGATGACGATTTCGCCCGACGACGTTCGCGACGCGACGCAGAACGACATTGGCGTCATGGGCTACTCAGACGCGGGGCAGTACGACCTGCACCGGGCGTACGCCCAGGCCGGCACGACGTGGTGGCTCGAGCACGTCCACGACCGCCGTGGCAATCTCGATGAGTTGCTCGCGCGCGTGAGCGCCGGGGTTTAGACTCCCGGCCGTGAGCGTGGACGTGCAGGCACTGAGCGGGATCTCCGGCCGCGTGCTGACGCCCGGCGACGACGGCTACGACGAGGCCCGCACGATTCACAACGCGCTCATCGACCGCAAGCCGGCGGTCATCGTTCGCTGCCGCAACGCGGCGGACGTCGCTGCGGGCATTCGCTTCGCGCGAGACAGCGGTCTCGACATCACCGTTCGCGGAGGAGGCCACAACGTCGCGGGCAGGTCGATCGCGGACGGCGCGCTGATGATCGATCTCGCAGAGATGAAGAACACCGTCGTCGATCCCGAGGCCAGGACGGTGCGGGCCGAAGGTGGGCTGACATGGGCGGAGTTGAACGCCGCGAACGCCGAGCACGGCCTTGCCGTCACGGGAGGGGCGATCTCGACGACAGGAATCGCAGGGCTGACGCTCGGCGGTGGCCTCGGCTGGTTGATGGCGAAGTACGGCCTCGCGGCCGATAACGTCATCGCCGTGGAGCTCGTCACTGCTGATGGCGAGATCCTCGACGTGACGGCTGACTCGCACCCCGACCTCTTCTGGGCGCTCCGCGGAGGCGGCGGCAACTTCGGCGTCGCGACGACGTTCACGTTCAAGCTGCATCCACTCGAGACCGTCGTCGGCGGCTTGATCGCGCACCCGATCGAGGCCGGAGGCGACATGCTGCGGTTCTACCGGGACGCCGTCTCGGACTGCCCGGACGACCTGACGGTGTTCGCCGGCCTCGTCTACGCGCCGGACGGCTCTGGGACGCCACTCGCGGTGATGGTCGTCTGCCACACCGGCACCTCCGAGGAGGCGGAGCGGGACCTGGCCCCGTTCAAGGAGTGGGGCTCACCTGCAATGGTCGAGGTCGGCCCCATGCCATACCCAGTGATGAACACGCTGCTCGACGAAGGCCTGGAAGCGGGCCAACTCAACTACTGGCTGTCGAGTTTCACGAGCGGCCTCTCCGACGGATTTATCGACACCGCTGTCGAGCGATTCGCGTCAATGCCGTCAGAGCAGTCGGCGATCTTCATCGAGCACTTCCACGGTGCCGTGACACGGATCGGCGTGACGGACACTGCGGTACCGCACCGTCACGAGGGCTGGAACTGCCTGCTCATCTCCGTGTGGTCGGATCAGGCGGCGACCGGAGAGAACATCGCGTGGACGAAGGACACGTACGCCGCGCTCTCCGAGCATTTCGCCGGACGCCGCTGGCTCAACTACCTAGGCGACGACCAGGGCGACGACGCCATACGCGCAGCTTACGGGCCGAACTACGACCGGCTCGTCGAAGTGAAGCGGAAGTACGACCCCGACAACGCCTTCCACCACAACCACAACATCGTCCCGTAGTCCCTAGGCCGCGGGGGGCAGCTCGGGCGGCTCGTCCTCGGCGAGGCGCCGCTGGAGGACGCTCCGAGACAACACCCCGACGAGCCTGCCGTCCTCGACGACGGGCACACGCTCGAGGTCTTCCTCTTCGAGCAGGTGGAACGCCTCGTCCACCGGCAAGTCGGCGTCAACCGTGAACCGCGGAGGCTCTGCGATGTCGCCCAAAGGCGTCTCCCGCGGGTCACGGCCTGCGGCGACTACCTCGCGGACGAGCGTCGTCCTCGTCACAACGCCGACGAGCCGGCCGCCATCGTCGGTCACGAGCACCGCGCGGACGTCGGGCTGGGCGAGGCGGTCTCCTGCCTCCATCGCGGTCGCCGTCGCCGCCAGGGTCGCCGGCTCCGCCACCATCGCCTCGCGCACGAGAGATGTCACGGGAAGAGCCCCCGGGCGTCGAGCGCGGCGGCGACCTCGCGAATCCCGCAGACGAGCGCCGCCTCGCGCGGCGTCAGCCGCCGCTCCTCCGAGAGCTCCCACACGCGGTCGAACGCCGTCCCCATCTTCTCGGCGAGCCTCGAGCGGATCTCGTCGCGGTCCCAGAAGAACCGACCGATGTCCTGCACCCACTCGAAGTACGAGACCGTCACGCCGCCGGCGTTCGTGAGGATGTCGGGAAGCACCACGATGCCGCGCTCGGCGAGGATCTCGTCCGCCTCGAGCGACGTTGGGCCATTCGCTCCCTCGGCGACCATTCGCGCGACGATCCGCGGCGCGTTGTCAGCCGTCAGCTGATCCTCGAGCGCAGCGAGAACGAGCACGTCGCACGGCAACTCGAGCAGGGCGGCGTTCGTGACGGGGTCGTGCCCCTCGTAGTCGGCGAGCGGGGAGCCTTCGGCCGTCCAGTCCAGGAGCGCACCCACGTCGAGCCCGTCTTCGTCGTACAACCCACCCGAGTAGTCGCCGACACCGACGACGGTCGCACCCCGGTCGGCCAGCTCGATCGCCGCCACGCCACCGACCTTGCCGAAGCCCTGGACTATGCAGCGCTGCTCGACGAGGCTCCAGCCGAGGCGCTCACAGGCACGCTCGATCACCATCACGACGCCCGCGCCGGTGGCCTCGTGGCGGAACAGCGAGCCGCCGAGCGAGATGGGCTTGCCTGTCACGATCTCGGGCACGGCGTGGCCCACCTGCATCGAGTACGTGTCCATCATCCAGGCCATCGTCTGCTCGTTCGTGGCCATGTCGGGCGCGGGGATGTCCTCCTTCGGCCCGATCACAGGCGTCAACTCCGCCGTGTAGCGCCGGGTGAGACGCTCGATCTCGCCCATGGACATCTCCCGGGGGTTGCAGC
>JBKJWA010000104.1:0-3276 GCA_046716705.1 Gaiellaceae bacterium | reverse complement strand
GCTCGTAGGCGCGGAAGGTGAAGGCCGTGACGATCCCGAAGTTGCCGCCGCCGCCGCGAACCGCCCAGAAGAGATCGTCGTGCTCGTCCGCACTCGCCCGGACGAAGCTGCCGTCCGCGAGCACCATGTCGACGCCGACCAGGTTGTCGATCGCTAACCCGTGGCGGCGCGTCAGGTAGCCGACTCCGCCGCCGAGGGTCAGCCCGGCGATCCCCGTCGTCGAAAGCACGCCCATCGGCACCGCCAGGCCGAAGGCATGCGTCGCGTGGTCGACATCGCTAAGCGTGCAGCCTGGCCCGACAACAACTGTCTGTGTTTGCGGGTCGACCCGCACCCACTTCATCGGTGACAGATCGATCACAAGCCCGTCGTCGACCGATCCCAGCCCGGCGGCATTGTGGCCACCAGACCTGATCGCGATGTCGAGACCCTCCCCGCGCCCGAAGGCGAGGGCGCTCCGCACATCCGCGACGTCGGCACAGCGCACGATCACCGCCGGACGCTTGTCGATCATCGCGTTGTAGACCGTCCGAGCCTGCTCGTAGTCCGGATCGTCGCGGCCGATCACCTCACCGCGCACCGACGCCCGCAGCTCGCCGAGGGTCGATTCTGCCACCACGCTCGCCATCGTCATACCTCCCTGGATCGAGTCGCCAAGGGTCCTAGCAGTCGCGCACCTGGTGTGCAACCCGTCGGCCACCTCGACGCTGGCAGAGCCCCACTGAGTGCGCGCTTACTCCGAGTGTCGCAGTTTGCGGGAAGGGCGACGAGCGCCGGAGCGGCTCGCCGTAGGCTGGTGCGGGCTACTTCCAGTTCGGGGTTTTACCTCATGTTTAGGGAGGTGCCGGGATTTCGCGCGCGAACTCTCTGCCCCCAAGGCCCTGCCGAATTGCAGCGAGTGCTTCTCGAAAGGCCTTCTTCGTCTCGAACTCGCGATAGATCACAATGCGGAAGTCGGATGGTCTGTGTCCGTAGCTCCAGCCGCTCCCGCCAGCCCTATTGAGGATCTCTTGGGCTTTCTCTAGAGCTGCCGACACTTCGAGCCCTGGCGCGAGCAGGTCGACCTCAATGTACTGAGCTTGTCCCACCGGCTTAGTCTAAGACTGGATGGAACAGCCCCGTGGGCGGCGGGTCCGACAGGCAGCCGAGAGTGGTTGGCGCCTACGCACCTGTCGTGGGTTGGTGGGGTGTCCAAGGGCGACCTCGCCGCTGAAGCTCCTTCTGGAGACGAGGTTCTAAGACCCCACACCCTCCTACCCTCCGGTCATATTTCGACACCCAACGGCGACTCGCGCGGGTCGTCGAACAGAGGGAGGGACGATGCCGCTCTATCTGTCGAAGTTCAGCTACACCCCTGAGACCTGGGCCAGGCTGATCGGCAATCCAGAGGACCGCCGAAAGGCCGCTCAGTCGTGAGATCGAGTCGGTCGGCGGGAAGCTCCACGCCGTCGTGGCGGAAAACGACCCTTACGCCGGGGACCGAGGCGCTGTTCGAAGGCAAGGGCATTTCTTCACCCTCTCACACACCGAGCCCGAAGCGCGAGCCGGCGTTGTCGACTTCCTTGACCCATCGCGGCGCCGACGCCGGCGCTCAGGATTGCAAGCGAGCCCAGGTGCGGCGTCAGCTCGCTCATGCTGCTTCCTGGTCTTTGCGCCCACTCGTCATCGCCTCGAGCCGCCGGCTGCAGCTCCGGTACCACGCTAGCTTGCTCTCTCCTGTCGCTGCTTGTCTGCAGTTCCGTCACTGCCGACGGGACGCGTGTCTCGGCTAGCTGCTCAGAGCGCGACGAGTGCGGCCACGAGGGAGCCGGGCCAGGGCTCGAACGGCTCGACTAGACATTGAGCAAGGATCGCGTCCAACGCGGCGCCGAGCAGCCCGGCGCTTGCATCGGCGTGCGCTTCCCGCACGTCGAGGATCAGCTCGCCTACGGTTCGCCCGCTGAACACTTCGTCCGCTTTCTCGGCTCGAAGCCGGAGCGCGTTTCGTTCAGCGGGGGTCAGGGGGGTCATAGGTTCTCGCTTGGAAGCGTACTCCTACTAGTAGTTCAGCCGCCCGGCGATCGGGCGCTGGCTGATGCCGCGGAGGCCCAGCTCGCAGAAATCGCGTCACTCGGACGGCGCCGAGATCCTCGGCCGAGCCGTTCGAGGTCGAGCTCGTGCACCGGCGATCGACGGCCGCCGCGGCCTCAGCAACGCTGGATGACCGCGTCGCTGCTCGGGTAGAAGACGCTTTCGCGGCCGTCGCCCCAGCGGACGCGGTAGCGCTCGTGGTCCGGCGTGCCCAGCACCTCGAGGATCTCGCCCTTTCGGGAAGCCGCACCGACCCTGTGCCCGACGACGACGACCATGTCTCCCACTCGTGCCCTGAAGAGCTGCTCCGTCTTGCTCACTGATTCCTCCTCACTCTCGCTCGGGTGGTAGCCGCCCTGGACCTCACAGTTGGCCCAGGCAAACCGCGATCAAGGAACACCATGATCGCAGCGGCGTCCTCCCTCGTCATGCCAATCAAGAGCTTGGGATCCGGTAGGCCGCTCGGCTGGTGAATCATCGGGATAACGCCTACCAGCCCGGTTGCATCACGACCCCGAAACACATCAACCGCTTCACCGTCAGCGGCGCCCCCCCGGGGATGTAGCCATAGTCGTACTCGTACAGCATGTCCTCATAGCGAGGATGCGGTGTACCGGCTGGCTGGCTGATGACCACGCCTTGCTCCTCGATCAGCCGCTCCCATCGTTCCCAATCGGCCCCCGTCGGGTGTGCTGGAGTCTCAAAGGTCACATCGGAACCCTAATCGGCGTTCGCCGAGCGTTTCGCCAGACCGTCCTTCTAGTCGCCGACAGGTTTCGTGCGGCCGAGCATGCTCAGCTCGGCGATGTCGCGCCTGAAGAGGAGCGCAACCGTCCAGTCGGCGACGACCCGCAGCCGCCGGGACATGAGTGGCAACTGGTAGAGGTGGTAGGTGCGTGTGGCGAACCAGCCCGGGAAGCCGCGCAGCCGAATCCCGAGCACGTCGGCGATGCCCCGGTAGCGGCCGAGTGTCGCCGCCTGGCCGAGCATGCGGTAGCGATACCGCTTCGGCTTGCCGACCAGGTTCCTCGCCAGACGGCGCGCCTGCCTCAATGCGTGCTGAGAGGTCGGTGGGTCGCGGTGGTCCGGTGTCGCGGCGTTCGGTACGCGTGCGCCGTCGCCGATCGCCCAGAGGTTGTTGTGGCCCTCGACGCGGAGCAGGTGGTCGACCTTCACGCGACCGCGCTCGTCGAGCGGCAGGCCCAG
>JBKJWA010000103.1:0-4271 GCA_046716705.1 Gaiellaceae bacterium | reverse complement strand
CCCTTCGCGACCAGCCACAAGACGACGAGGCCATAGACGAGTGCCGCCAGCGCCTCGAGCACCGGCACACGCCCGATGTCCTCGTCGTCGAAGACGAAGAGCAACACACCTACGAGGACGACTCCGCGCGACAGCGTCTGACCGATCGCGATCGCCCGCGACCCGCCAACACCGAGCACCATCCATCTGAGGTTGAGTGCGGACGCCGGCAACATCAGTGCAAAGAGCAGCAACGTCGATCGGGTGTAGTCGGACCGCGCGAACAAGGTCACACCGGCGGCGAAGAGCAGCGTCGCCAGCAAGGAGAGCACGAGCCGCAGCCCGAGCACATGCTCGGCAATGGGCTTGAAGCGCTGTGGTCGCCGGGCGACCTCTCGTACGTTGAGGATTTCGGTGCCCGAGTCGACGACGTACATGAACCAGGCAACGAGCGTCAGGCCCAGAGTGTCAAGCCCGAAGCCCCCCGGACCGAGCCGTCGCGCCAGCAGAAGTACGACGACGAAGCCGACCACCCGTGTCGCGCCCTCACCGGCGGAGAGCGCGGCGAAGCGGCGCAGAATCATTCGCCAGCCGCGGGCCGCGTCGACCTGAACGGTGTCCGTCGTCGCGTCCGTCGTCATGCGCGGTAGTCGGATCGCACGGCCTGCCGAAGATTTCCTGCGGCTCTCCTGAGAGCGAGGTATGCGTGCGGCTCACGCTCGAGCGCGCGGCGAAGGCGCTCGGCGCTTCGCAGGTAATGGATGTCGATGCGCGGCACAGCGAGAGGATCGGACGAGTGACGCACCACCGCAGGCCCGGCGGCGCAGGCGGCATCGTACGTCCGCGCGACGAGCCCGGCGCCGGGTGCCGACGGCTTCGCCCCGTAGGGCCACGCGAACGAACCCACGCTGACGCCGAGCGCCTGTTCGAGGCGGCTTCTCGACTCGACGACCTCCCGACGGGCGACGTCCTCCGAGGCGTCGCGGAGCGGAGCGTGCTCAACGCCGTGCGAGCCGATCTCCCAGCCCTCACGCCCCATGGCCGAGAGATCGTCCGCCGTCGCTAGCGGAAGCCGCGGCGCCCAGCCGGCCTGCGTGGGCCAGTCGTTCGCGCCGCCAAGGTGGCCTGCGACGGCAAACACCGTGGCCCGCAGGCCGTGCGCGCTCAGCAGGGGAGCGGCGTGCTCGACAACGCTCGCGAAGCCGTCGTCGAACGTGATTGCGACAGCGCGCTCCGGGAGCCTGCCCGAGCGGAGAGCCGCCGCGACCTCGCTCACCGTGAGCACCGCGACGCCCGATGCTGCGATCGCCTCGGCATGACGCGAGAAGAGGTCTGGCTCGAGGCATAGGGGCGCCGGGCCCGCCTCGACTGCGTGATACGTGAGGACGAGCACTACGCAGCCAGCGCTCGAGCTTCGTCGATCGCGGCGAAGTACGACGCGACGTGCGGGTCCTCGCTCCATCGCTCGCGCCACGCGTCGCGGCCTCGCGCGCCGAGCTCCTGTCGCAGCGCGGCATCCGAGAGCAGCCGGCGCATGGCGTCGAGCAGCTCGTCGACACTCCGGTAGACGATGCCTCCGCCCGAATGGGCCACGAGCTCCGGCAGGGCGCCGAGGTCGTTCACGATCACGGGCGTCCCGTGTGCCATGGCCTCGATGCCGACGATGCCGAACGTCTCGTAGCCGATGGACGGGATCACGAGTGCGACGGCACCGGCGTACAGCCCCGAGAGTCGCTCCTGGTCGACGCGCCCGAGGAACCGAACGTGGTCGAGCGCCCCGCCGCGGCGGCGTAGCTCGTCTGCCGCCGTCCCCTCGCCGGCGACGAGCAGATCCGCGTCCCTGAAAGCGGAGAACGCGTCGAGCAGCACGTGGACGCCCTTCAAGCGCTCCAGGCGGCCGGCGAAGAGGAAGTACGGCCGGCCCGCGTTCGCGAACGCCTCCTCACCGACCTCCACGTCCGTCGCCGGCACGAACGGTGGCAGCAGCCGCAGCGGCCCCGTGAAGCCACGCGAGCGATGAGCCTCGATGGTGAACTCGCTCGGGGCGAGAAAAAGATCAACCGCGCTGGTGGCCTGCGAAAGCAACCCGCCGTAGCGCCACAGCTGCGGGGGGCGGCGAAACCGTAGCGAGCACCGAATGCAATGCGGCTCCACGCAGGGCTCGCGATTGTCGCGAAAGAGGACGTGCATCGGGCAGACGAGCCAGTGCTCGTGGGCCGTGTAGAGCTTCACGCCGTCGCCGAGGCGAAGGACGTCCGGCCCTCCGACAAGTGAGACGTTGTGGAAGTTCACTACGTCGAACCGCCCCCCGCCGAGGATCGCCTCGAGCTCTCGTGTGTAGAACGCCGGTCGTCCGGTGAGGTACGACGCCAGGGCAGCACCGCGTGCGAAGCGGCGGCGAAGCGGGTGGACCCTGATGCCGTCCTCCTCGGCTGGCGGCAGGACCGTCCCTCCGAGCGTGCGGTAGGCATCCTCCGAGTGCACGACCGTGACCTCGTGCCCCCGCCGGGCGAGTGCTCGCGAGAGCCGCCGGACGTACATCGCGTCACCGCCAAAGCTCGACGGCGGATAGAACGTCGTCACCATGCAAAACGACAGTCGATCGGGAGTCACGCGACTGCCTCTCGAAGCACAGCCCTGAGCGCGTGCGCGGCAGCCTCCCACGACAGCCCGGCGACACGTTCCTCGGCCGCCACCGCCAGGCCCTTACGAACACGATCGTCGCCGACGACCTCTGCAAGCTGGTCCGCAAGCGACACCGGGTCAGAGGCCGGGAAGTACCGCGCAGCGTCGCCGAGGGTCTCGCGGTGTGCAGGGATGTCGCTCAGGACGACCGCCGTCCGGGAACGCGCTGCCTCGACCGCCGGCAGCCCGAAGCCCTCGGAGAGCGAGGGCGACACGAACGCTACCGCACCCGCGTAGAGGCAAGCGAGCGTCTCGTCGGGCACGTGGCCCGTGAGCACGACGCGATCTTCGAGCCCGAGCTCCGAGATCTGGCGCCGCACATGGCCGGCCGCCGACATGTACGTCTCGTCCTCGAGCGCACCCACGAGCACGAGCAGCGGCGCGGGCTCGCCTAGCCGCTTGTACGCACCGACGAGCGTCCCCAGATCCTTGTGGGGGCTGATGCCACCGGCATAGACGAGAAACCGCTTGCCGTCGTCGAGCCCGAGCGGCGCCAGCACGCTCTCGATCTGGGACGCCGTCCGTGGCCCGAAGACCGGGTCCGGCGCCTCGGGCACGACTGCCACGTCGGTCTCAGGCAGGCCGAGCGTCGCTGCGACCGTGGCCGCGGACGACCGCGAAACGCTGAAGACTCGCGCGGCGCGGCGCACGGCGAGCCACCGCTTCAGGCGCCATCGGGCGCGCGCGCGCCGCGACGGGAGCGTGAGCTCGGGGTACTCCTCCGCGATGACGTCGTGAATGCCGACGACGGTCGGCGCCCCGCGCACCGGGAACCACGTGTACACAGACGGGAAGAGGAACACGTCCAGCGGCTCACGCGAAGCCGCCCGGGAGAGCCGAGCGAGATCCCGCAACGGCCACTGCGAGTCGGCGGCCGCCGCCTCTACGGGCGCCCGCCTCAACGCCACTGTGCGGACCTCCGCTCCTCTCGGCAGATCCTCCTCGTGGGCAGTCCGCTCGTCGGTGAACAGCACGTACTCGTCGTCTCCCGGAAGCGACACGAGCGTCGACACGGCGTTTCGCGCAAAGCGGCCGTAGCCCCTGCGATTCGCCCAGCTCGTTACGTCTACGCCGACCCTCACGGGCGGTCACCTCACCTCGAGGAGGCTGCGCCCGCCCCCCAGCACGTACCCAGCCGCTTCCCCCGCCGCCCACGTCGTCACGTAGACGAGCACGAGCGGCGTGGCGAGCAGGAGCTCTCGCCGACGGCGCCGTCGAGTGAAGACGTTCCTCGCGATGCGCCAGTAGAGCACGGGCGGCAGCAGCGGGGTGCCGAGCGCGTAGAGGAACCGGCGACGGCCGAGTGACTCCGAGCGCATGCCGGCGTATGAGCGGGAGTAGTGCCAGCGCTGGGAGAGAAACTCGCCGACGCCGAAGTCCTTGTCGTGCTCGAGCACCATCTCGCCGCTGCAGTAGAGCTCGAAGCCTCGCTCACGAAGCCGCGGGTGGAGCCATGTCTCCCAGCGTCCTTGACGCAACAGGTCCTCGATCGCGGCGATCGCCTCGCGGTCGTACGAGACGTTCATCCCGGTAAGATCGTCCGCCGGCCCCTCTTCGAGCGGCTCCATGAACGCGCTGTACTCGCAGAAGAACGCCGCCCAATCGCG
>JBKJWA010000102.1:0-6636 GCA_046716705.1 Gaiellaceae bacterium | reverse complement strand
GGCGTGTCCGCGAGCGAGCGCCATCGCTGGGAAGCGCAGCTCGCGCGCGCGGAGGCGCTCTCCGAGCAGTACGAGTTCGCAGCGGCCGTCCCCGAGTTCGCCGAGGTCTGCACGCTCGCACGAGCAGCCGGTGCGAAGGAGCTCGAGCTCCGTGCTCTCACCGGTGAAGGGTGGGCGCGCCTTCAGGAGGGAGACCTGAAGGACGCCGCCGAGTTGCTGGCCGAGGCGCGGACGCTCTCGGAGGACGCGCGGTTCTCGGACATCGAGCGCGCCGACGTGCTCTTCCGGCTCGGCGCCTGCCGCTATCAGCTCGCGAGCATCTCCACGGCGATCGGGCTCTTCGACGCCGCGCTCGAGCTCGCCGACCGCTCCGAGCTCCCGAACGACCTCCTCCGCGCGCAGATCTTCCGCTGGCGCTCCCGCTGCTACCGCCGGCAGCGCGACTGGCAGGCGGCTCGAGAGGATGTCGAGCGCGCGCTGGAGCTTGCCGAGGGCCTCTCCGACCGCCGTGCCGCCGCCCAGGTGTACTTCCAAGCCTCGCTCGTCGCCGAGCGCGAGGGCTACTGGGTGCTCGCCCGCTCGTACGCCGAGCGCGCCCGCGCCTACTACGAGGAGCTCGCCGACCGCGAGAACGTCGGCCGCCTGCTGAACAACCTCGGCGGGCTGATGTACCTCCTCGGCAAGCCCGACCAGGCCATCGAGTACCTCCAGGACTCGCTCCGCCTCCTACTCGACGAGGGCATCGAGGAGGAGGCGGCGCATGTCATCACGTCGCTCGCGGAGATCTACGTCGACACGGGCCGGCCCGCCGAAGCGGAGACGCAGGCGCGCAGGGCGATCGACATGCTGGGCACCCGCGCCGACTTCCTCTCCGAGCTCGGGACGGCGCAGCTCACCCTGGGACGAGCCCTGCTCGAGCAGGGTCGTCTCGACGAAGCTCAAGAAACGCTCGCCGCAGCCGATAGCAGCTTCGAGCAGATGTCGTCGACCAGCCACCGGGCGGCAGCCTGGGTTGCGCTCGGGGACGTGGCCGCGAGACGCGGCGACGACCGCGAAGCAGCCCGGCTCTACCGGAGGGCAGCCGAGACGCTGCAGGACTTCCGGTTCTAGTCCCGAAAGGAGGTTGCGTCCGTGAGCAAGGCACGCATGGTGTACTGGCTGTCTATCGCGGTGCTGGCGTTCGCCCCTCTGGGCATGGCGTTCAAGATCAGCCCGCTCGGTTTCTTCGACGGTCCCCGAGGCGACTGACCCCTAGCGGCTAGACATCTGTCTCTACACTCGGCGCCATGCGCCCGGGTGCTCTTCTCGCGGCCGCGCTTCTCCTCGCGGCCGCGTTGCCTGCCTGCGGCGGTGATGGGGGTACCCCGAAAGAGGGATCTGTCGAGGGGTCGCTGGGCGACGTGCTGTCCCGGCCGGGAGACGACATCGCACTCGTCCCCGGTACGTCCGACTACCCCCGTGGGGACGTCCGCGTCGTCTTTCTCGTCATCGACTCGCGCGGGAAGGCGATCGAGCGGCCGCGCGCGCGTGTGTGGGTCGCCCGCTCCTTCGACGACAAGCCGTTCCTCCAGGCGACCGCGCGCCTGGAGAACGTCGGCGTTCCGGGCGTGTCGGAAGCTGCCGCCGGCGACGTGACGCGCGTCTTCGTGGCGCGACTGCGGATCCCTGAGGCCGGCAAGTACGTGCTGGTCGCCGAGCCGGTCGGCGGGCGGCCCATCCAGGGTGCGCTCGACGTCGAGGTTGCCGAGAAGCCCAAGGCGCCGGCCGTCGGCGCGAAGGCGTTCCCCTCGCGGACGCCGACGATCGCCTCGACTGACGGCGACATCGCGGCGCTCACCACCCGCACGCCGCCCGACGTCGGGCTCCTCCGCCACTCGGTGGCCGACTCGATCGCCGACCGTGCCCCGTTCGTGCTCGTGTTCTCGACCCCAAAGTTCTGCGAGAGCCGTACCTGCGGCCCCGTTGTGGATGTCGCCGACCACGTGCGAAAGCGGCTCGGGAAGAGCCCCGTCCGTTTCATCCACGTCGAGATCTACGAGGACAACCAGCCGCCGGAGACGAACCGCTGGGTAAAGGAGTGGAAGCTCCCCACCGAGCCGTGGGTCTTCCTCGTCGGCCGCGACGGCCGCATCAAGGCCCGCTTCGAGGGCTCCGTCTCGGCCGCCGAGCTGGAAGCCGCTGTGCGCCGACTCCTGGTCTAGGCGCCGCCCGAGCCGACGCGCTCGATGACGACCTGCGGGATGCGCGCCTTCGGCGTGAGCCGGAGCAGGAGCCGCACGACCTCGGCGCAGTCCTCGGGCTGGATCATCTCCTCGCCGGGAATACCGCTCCAGGACGCCATGTCGGTGTCGACGAAGCCGGGACAGAGCGCAACCGCGCGCACGCCGTCGGCGTCGAGCTCCTCGTTCAGCGAACGCGTGAGCGAGATCACCGCAGCCTTCGACGCGCCGTAGATCGAGAGGCCTGGCGTCGGCATCGTCCCCGCGATCGACGCGAGGTTGACGACGAGCCCGCGTGTCTCCTTCAGATGCGGGATCGCCGCACGCGTGACGAGGATGAGGCCGCGCACGTTCACTCCGAGCTGGAGGTCGATGTGCTTCGTCGCCAGCTGCTCGACGGTCCCGCCGATGCCGATGCCGGCCGAGTTGACGAGGACGTCGAGCCCGCCGTGCCGCTCGACGTGCTCGGCGACGGCGCGTTCACAGTCTTCCTCCCGCGCCACGTCGGCGACGACCGCGAGGGCATCGAGGCCCGCCGCGGCGCTCTCGCAGCTCTCCCGGCTACGGGACGCGAGAGTCAGCCCGAAGCCTTCCTCCGCGAGCATGCGTGCGATCGCGAGGCCGATTCCCCGCGAGCCTCCGGTGACGAGCGCGCTGCGTCCCACGGGCAGACTCTAGAGTGCGGGCATGGCGACTGGCGAGGTGAAGCTCTCCGAGCTCGTGACCGCCGGGGGCTGCGCGGCGAAGTACGCGGCAGGCCGGCTCGAAGAGTTGCTCGCGGGCTTCGTACCACCGGAGGCCGAGAACCTTCTCGTCGGCCTCAGCCCCGCAGACGACGCGGCCGTCTACAAGCTCGACGACGAGCGGGCGATCGTGTTCACGGTCGACTTCTTCCCGCCCGTGGTCGACGATCCCCACGACTTCGGCGCCATCGCTGCCGCGAACGCGCTCAACGATGTGTTCGCAATGGGAGGGGCGCCGCTGCTCGCCCTCTCGGTTGCCGCGTTCCCGGAGGAGCTGCCGGTGAGCGTGCTCGCCGAGATTCTCGCGGGAGCGGACGAGACCGTCCGTGCGGCCGGGGCGCTGCTGGCCGGCGGGCACACGATCCGCGACAGCGAGCCGAAGTACGGCCTCGCGGTCGTCGGCACCGCCCATCCCGACGCCATCTGGACGAAGAGCAACGCCACGCCGGGCGACGCGCTCTTCCTCACGAAGCCGCTGGGCACGGGGCTCGTCCTGCACGGCGCGAAGCGGGAGCTCGCGGGCGAGTCGGAGCTCGTGGAGGCCGTGCGCTGGATGCGGATGCTCAACCGCGAGGCGGCGGAGGTGCTGCGCCCCTTCCTGCCGAACGCCGTCACCGATGTCACGGGCTTCGGCCTGCTCGGACATGCGCACGAGACTGCGTCACGGAGCCGGGTGCGGATCGTCCTCGACGCCGGTGCGCTGCCTGCGCTTCCGGGCGCGCTCGAGGTGGCGCGCGCGGGCGAGGTCACGGGCGGAGATGGGCGCAACCGCGAATTCGCCGGTGAGCACGTAGACGTCGAGGCAGGGGTCGCCGACGACGTCGTGGCGCTCGCCTGGGACCCTCAGACCGCCGGTGGTCTGCTTATCGCGCTGCCGAAGGAACGTGGCGCCGTTTTGCAGGCGACGTTCGACGCAGCGGGCCTTTTCCTCGCCCGGATCGGGCTCGTCGAGGAGGGCTCCGGCGTCGAGCTACGTGAGGCGTAGACTGGACCGATGACCGACGAGCTTCGCCTCGAGTCCCGCCCCACGCTCAAGCAGCCTGTTCTCGTGACGGCGTTTCGCGGCTGGAACGACGGCGGCCAGGGCGCGTCGCTCGCCGCCCAGCACCTTGTCACCACGTGGGACGCGGAGAAGTTCGCCGACATCGACCCGGAGGGGTTCTTCGACTTCCAGGCGACGCGACCGCGTGTCTCGCTCATCGACGGTCTGACGCGGCACATCGACTGGCCGGAGAACGACTTCTTCCACGCAAGCCCTGGCGGGGAGCGCGACATCGTGCTGCTCGTCGGCACGGAGCCCAACGTCCGCTGGCGGACGTTCACGGAGATTGTCGTCGACCTCGTCCAGGATCTCGGCATCGAGCTCATCGTCAGCCTCGGCGCGCTGTTGGCCGACGTCCCGCACACGCGACCGGCTCCGGTCACCGGCGCCGGCTCGGATCCCGAGCTCGTGGAGAAGCTCGGCCTCCAGGCCTCGCGTTACGAGGGCCCGACGGGCATCGTGGGCGTGCTCCACGATGCGTGCCGCCAGGCCGGCATCCCCTCGGTGAGCTTCTGGGCGGCGGTGCCGCACTACGTCTCGCTCGCGCCCAGCCCACGCGCTGCGCTGGCGCTCTGCGACCGGTTGTCGTCGCTGCTCGAGATGCAGATCGACGTCGCCGAGCTAGAGGCCATGGTCGAGGGCTACACGTCGCACGTCACCGAAGCGGTCTCGTCGGATGAGGACGCGGTCGCGTACGTCGACGAGCTGGAGCAGCGGGCCGACATCATCGAGGACGACGACGTCCCGAGCGGCGAGTCGATCGCCGCCGAGCTCACGCGCTTTCTTCGCGAGCGCGAGGAGGGCGACTCGCCGCCCGATGCCGCTCGCGAGCAGTAGAACGCGTTGCGCCTGGGCGCCTGAAGGCGATCCGCTCTACGTCGCCTACCACGACGAGGAGTGGGGCGTGCCCTCTTTTGACGACAGGCATCTGTACGAGATGTTGGTGTTAGAAGGAGCGCAAGCTGGCCTGTCGTGGTCGACGATCCTCCGCAAGCGGGAGGGGTACCGGAAGGCGTTCGCGAACTTCGACCCCGAGATCGTCGCCCGGTACGGGGACGCAGACCGGGAGCGGCTGCTCGGCGATGCCGGCATCGTCCGCAACCGGCTCAAGGTCGAGTCGGCGATCGCGAACGCGCAGCGCGTGCTCGAGGTGCAGGAGGCCGACGGCAGCCTCGCCGCGTACCTCTGGGCCTTCGTCGGCGGGACGCCGATCGTCAACCGCTTCCGGGAGCTGGGCGAGATCCCCGCCGAGACCGAGGAGTCGCGCGCGATGAGCAAGGACCTCAAGCAGCGCGGGTTCCGCTTCGTGGGGCCGACCGTGTGCTACGCGTTCATGCAGTCGACGGGCATGGTCTTGGACCACGTCGTCTCCTGCTTTCGCTACGCCGAATTGGCCTCTTCCGGCTGAGCGGGGTCGGCTTCGGCGACGGGCGTCGCCTCCGAGCCGTTCGGCGTGGGCGCCTGTCCCGCGCCGCGCTTCTTGCGGCGCCGCCGCCGACGGGTGCGGCGCGGCGGCTTCGGCTCCGGGAGATTCGCTGCGAGCGCGCCGGCGACCTCGTGAACGGTTCCGATGTCTTCGCGGGCCGCGTCGAGGAGCTTCGTCGCACGCGGCGTGTAGCCCTCGGCCGACGCGAGCAGCGCGACCGCGACCTGCAACGGCTGCTCACGGGCTGTCGCGACGAGCCTCGCCGCGTTCTCCTCGTGCCGGTGGCCGCGTGAGTTCGCGAGCGCGCCGAGCAGCCGCTTAGCCTCGGCGAACTCTGCGCTCGCGGCTCGGTCCTGCGCCTTGCGCGTCGCGCGTGCGAGCCTCCACGTCCAGCGCGCGAGGATCTGCTCCGGCGCATCGGGCTTCTCTTGCTCGATGGCTTGCAGCAGCATCCGCCCGCCGGGGAGGCGGTCCTTCTCCCACGGCGGTGCCTGCGTGACGAGCGTGACGAGATCATCGAAGCTCGCACGCTCGACGCGCATGGAGACACGGTCGGCGAGCGCCATCATCCGCAGCCGCCGGTTCGGGTTCTCTGCGGCGCACGTGAAGAGGAACTGCTCGAGCGCCTCCTTGCCGGCGCGCCCGTCTGTGAAGCTCTTCACGAGCTCGGCCCGTTCCTCGAAGCGGACGGCACGTCCCGCGAACGTCGCCCAGTAGCCCTGCTCCTCCTCGTCGAGGTACTTCGGGTCGATGCGCTGCCACTCGCGTGCGATGACGGCCAGCCTTCGGCGCACGTCGGGCGTCACGGGAACCAGCCACGGCGCCGGCGTCAGCCTGCGACGGGCGCGGCGCTGGAACCGCCGGCGCGGCGCCGGCGTGACGCGCGCGCCCTCGCGATAGAAGTCGGTGTCGAGCAGCGAGTGGAGGGTGATCACGCGCTCGGAGTGGGTCGCGCCCTTGTTCACGAAGTCGACGACGATGCCGGCCTCCTTCCGCGGGTGCATGCGCATGATGCGGCCGATCCGCTGCTGGTAGACACGCCGGCTGGCGGTGGGCGCCAGGTGAAAGACGACGGTCGCGCGCGGGTAGTTCCAGCCTTCGGCGAGCAGCATCGCTTTTATGATGACGTTGATCTCGCCTCGCTCGTACGCTGCGAGCGTCTCCGCCAGCCGCACGTGCGTCGTCCTCCCCGAGACGGCCTCTGCC
>JBKJWA010000101.1:0-6583 GCA_046716705.1 Gaiellaceae bacterium | reverse complement strand
ACGCGCTGGGAGCTGAAGAACATGAACTCGTTCTCGTTTCTCGGGAGGGGGATCGACGCCGCCGTGCGAGAGCAGATCGCGCTGCACGAGGCCGATGCTGCGGTCGTCCAGGAGACGTACGACTACGACGCGGGCTCCGACACGCTTACGCCGCACCGCTCGAAGGAGGAGGCGGACGACTACCGGTACTTCCCCGAGCCCGACCTTGTGCCGATTCGGCCCGAACCGGGCATGGATCGGGAGCTGGCGGATGCGCCGGCCGAGCGCATCCGGGCCCTCGAAGGCCCAGTCGGCTTCGCGACGGCGTGGGAGCTCGTTACGACAGGACGCGACGCCGAGCACGGCAAGCTCGTCGAGGCCGGGGTCGACGCCCGCATCGCCGCCAACGTCGTCCGCAACGAGGCTGCGGGCGTGACAATCGCAGAGCCGGCGGAGCTGGTACGCGTCATCGAGGCCCGGGAGCGGCTGCCCCGCGACGTCTATCTCGAAGCCGTAGCGGCGAGCGGGGAGCCCGGCTTCACCGCCGCCCCATACCTCGAGCGCGAGCAGGTGTCCGACGAAGCGTCGCTCGGGCCCGTAATCGACTCGGTGCTCGCCGCGCACGGGGACCAGGTGGCGGCCTACCGGGCGGGGAAGGAAGGGCTGCTCGGCTTCTTCGTCGGCCAGGTGATGAAGGAGACGAAAGGCGCGGCGAACCCGAAGCTCGTGGGCGACATGCTGCGCGTGAAGCTGCAGGCATGAGCGGCGACCCAATCGCGGAGGCGAATGCGATCCTCGTCGAGCGCGGCTACAAGGAACCACACCTCGCAGTCCACGTCTCACCAATGCCCGGGCGGGTGCTGCTAAAGGGGTCGAAGATCGTGAGCCCCCTCGCCGACGATCCGGATTACGTGCTGGGCGTCGTCCGCGACCGCGTGCCGACGCTGGCGGAGCTAGGCGACCGTACGCTGACGCCCCAGGAGCTGCGCGCCTAGTTCTGCCGAGGGTCGTCGGGCATGAGGGCGAGGATGCGGTACGTGCCGCCCTTCGTCCGGAGGGCCGAGCCGAAGAGATCCTCGTCCTCCGCCAGGAGATCGATGTCGTCCACGGGCTCGACGAGCCACGAGTCCTCTTCGAGCTCCGCTTCCAGCTGGCCTGGAGACCACCCTGAGTACCCGGCAAAAACGCGGGCTCGCCGGGTCGTCCGCGCGAGGTCGTCGAGATCGCCGTCCGCCCGGGCGAAGCCGATATCCCCGGCGACCAGCGTCGCAGCGTCCGCCGGCTCGTCGAACTCCGCGAGCACGAGCACGGCCTGCGGCTGCACCGGCCCGCCGACGAACACGGGCGAGTCGGCGCCTGCGACGTCGGCCAGCTCGGGTACGGCCTCTTCGACCGTCGTCTCGGACGGCCGGTTGAGGACGAGCCCCATCGCGCCGTCCTCGCCGTGCTCGGCGACGAGGATGACCGTGCGGCGGAAGTTC
This sequence comes from Gaiellaceae bacterium, assembly GCA_046716705.1. GTDB lineage: Bacteria > Actinomycetota > Thermoleophilia > Gaiellales > Gaiellaceae > PALSA-612. The sequence goes on along the minus strand of JBKJWA010000101.1, from coordinate 5,123 downwards.
GGGTCGAAGAGCGCCGGCGTCGAGAAGAGCAGCATTCCCTTCAGCGACTCGACGTTGCCCATTGCGCTACTCGTACTGGAGGGCTTCGAGGACGTTGAGCCGAGCGGCCCGGCGCGCCGGCAAAACCGCAGCGATGACACCGACGACGACCGCAGCGATTGCGAAGGCGAGTAGCGAGCCGATCGGCCAGGCCAGCACGAGGAAGTCGACGCGGGCGATGAGCAACGATGCGAGCACGACGCCGAGCCCGATGCCGATGGCGGCTCCCATCAAGGCCGTGACGATGCTTTCCAGGGTGATCATCGTGCGCACTTGCCAGCGCGTCGTGCCGACCGCGCGCAGCATCCCGATCTCCCTCGTCCGCTCGAAGACGCTGAGCACGAGCGTATTCACGATGCCGAACACGGCGACGATCACGGATAACGCCAGCAGGACGTAGAGGATGTTGAGCACCTGACTGACGCCGCTGAACTGGTTGTCCTTGAACTCGTCCCTGTTCTGGAGCTTCGCGTTGGGGAAGTCCGTGAGGGCCGCTTCGAGCGCCGCCGTGTTCTGCGGCGTCTCGCCGCCCTCCATGGTCACGAACGTGTAGTAGTTCTTCGGGTTCTCGAAGTTCTCGTCGAAGGTGGCGCTCGACGTCGTGAGGATGCCGAACGGCGACCCGCCCGACGGCGGGTCGAAGATGCCCTTGATCCGGAAGGTTTTCGTGTCGCCGCTCGGGAAGAGGACGTCGACGGGCGACCCGAGCTTGAGGTCATGGTCCTTGGCGTACCCGTCGTCGGTGACTGCGCCGTCGGCGCCGAGCTGGTCGAGAGTCGCGTTCGAGCCGGCGATCCACTCCAGCCGGAAGACCTTGCTGGCGCCCTGGTCGACGGCCGTGATGAAGTGGTCGCCGTCCAGGAACCTCGCCTCACCCGTGCGGACGCCCACGACTGCCGTGACGCCGGGCACGTCACGCAACGGCTCCGAGGTGCTGACCGGGATCGGCGTGTAGTTGTTCTGCGCCGTGAGGGCGTAGTCGGTCACCCAGATCTTGTCGACCGCGTCGAAGAACGAGGAGCGGATCGACGCCGCCAGCATGCCGACGAGCGTGACGAGCGCGAGGCCGATCATGAGTGCGGAAGCCGTCGAGGCCGTGCGTTGCGGGTTCCGCATCGCGTTCTCCCGCGCGAGGATCCCAGGAGCGCCCGCGAACCGTGCCGCCGGGCCGCCGAGGACGTGTGCGAGCGGCGTCACGAGCTGCGCAGAGAAGAACGCGACGCCGAAGAAGATCAGCACTGCGCCGACGCCCATGGAGACGAGGATTCCCGTTGTCGAGAGGCCGGGGCCGAACAGGCCGTACGCGAGGAGCGCGAAGCCGGCCAGGCCGAGCAGGGCGGATCCGACGGGCCGGTAGCGACGGAAGCGGCCGGGCGGAAGCGACGCGCCTTCGCGCACTGCGGCGATCGGAGGCACCCGCGTCGCGCGGCGGGCGGGGCGCAGGCTCGCTATCACCGTCACGACCACGCCGACGATCAGAGAGACGATCACGGTGCGCGTCTCCAGCAGCAGGCCGGAGTTGGGCAGGGTGAATCCGACCTGTTCGAAGAGCCAGAAGAGGCCCTTGGCGAGGCCGAGGCCGAGCACGATTCCGGTGATGGAGGCGAGGATGCCGATGACGAGCGCCTCGAGCAGCACCGTCCTCAGGATCTGGCGCCGCGACGCGCCGATGGTCCGCAGGGTGGCGAACTCCCGTGTGCGCTGCGCGATCGTGATCGAGAGCGAGTTCGCGATCACGAACGCGCCCACGAAGAGCGCGATGCCGCCGAACGCAAGCAGGAAGCCCTGCAGGAACGTGAGGAAGCTCTGCGTCTCGCTCGCGTCCTCGGAGGCCTGGCCTTCCCCGGTGCGTACCTGGGTACCGGGTGGCAGGATGTCCTTGATCGAGGCGAGGAGCTCGGCCTCCGTCGTGCCCTCCGCCGCCGCGGCGCGGATCTGGTCGAGCTTTCCTTCCTTCTCGAACAGCTGCTGGGCGTTGGGCAGGTCGAACGCCGCGAGCGTCGCCCCGCCGATGTTGCCCTCAGCGGAGAAGTCGAACAGGCCCGACACGCGGAGTCGCTGCACTGCGCCCGTCGCCTGCACGCCGATCTGCTCGCCGACCTCGATGTCCTTTCGCGACGCCGTCGACGTATCCACGGCTACGTCGCCCGCAGCCGGCCAATCGCCGTCCTTGAGCACGATCGAGTTGAAGCGGGGCTGCGCGGGGTCTACCGAGAAGCCGAAATTCGGCGCGCCGCCGAACTGGATCACGTCGCCGTCGTTGTCGATCAGCTGCGCTTCGCCGCCGACACCGCCGATCGCGCCGCCGACCTGCGGCAGCGCCCGCACCCTGGCGAGCAGCGACTCGTCGAAGGACGGAATCTCGACACCCGACTCCTCGCTCACGTCGAAGGCGGTCTTGCCGGAAATGACGGCGTCGGTGCCCTGGTAGATCGTCGTGAAGATCGAGTCGAAGGCCTTCGAGATCGAGTCGGTCAACACATACGTGCCCGTGATCGTCGCCACGCCGAGCACGATCGCGAAGCCCGTGAGGAAGGTCCGGAGCTTCCTGCTCCAGAGAGCGCGAAGCGCGACTCTCGTCATTCGACGTGGAGCTCTTCCATGGCTTCGATCACGTCGTGCGAAGTCGCATCGACGAGGTCCTTCACGACGAGCCCGTCGGCGAGGAAGAGGATGCGGTCCGCGATCGCCGCTGCGCGCGGATCGTGGGTGACCATCACGGTCGTCTGGCCGAGCTCGTCCACAGACGTGCGCATGAGCTGGAGGATCTCGCCGGAGGTCGCCGAGTCGAGGTTGCCCGTAGGCTCGTCTGCGAACACGACGGTGGGCTGGGAGACGAGGGCGCGCGCGATCGCGACGCGCTGCTGCTGGCCACCTGAGAGCTCACTGGGGCGGTGAGAGCGGCGATCCGTGAGCCCCACCTGCTGCAGGAGATCCTCGAACCACGCCTTGTCGGGCTTCGTGCCCGCGATCGTCAGCGGCAGCCGGACGTTCTCCTCGGCGCTCAGCATGGGGAGGAGGTTGAAGAACTGGAAGACGAAGCCGATGTGCTTGCGCCGCAGCTTCGTCAGCTGGTTGTCGCCGAGCGCCGTCACCTCCGTTCCGTCGATCGAGACCGTGCCGGACGTCGGCTTGTCGAGCCCGGCGAGGATGTGCATCAACGTCGACTTGCCCGAGCCTGACGGCCCCATGACCGCGGTCAGCTTCCCGCGCGCGACGTCGAGGCTTACGCCCCGCAACGCGTCGACTGCCGTGTCTCCTTCGCCGTAGCGGCGCGTTACGTCCTTGGCCGCGACGACGGCCGCCCCGTTCTCGTTCACGCTGGTGCCCTCCCGATGGCTGGGCGCGAACACTAGTAATCTGCGCAGCCCCGATGCAGCGGTTCTCGACCTTCGCGGTGATCGTGGCCGTGCTTGCGGTCGCGATACCCGCTGGCGCCGGGACTCAGGCAGCGCGCGCGAACTACGCCGCCGTCGCGCTCAACGTCTTGCCGCCCGGCCAGAACGGCAGCCTCGTCTTCAACCGGAACACGAGAGACCAGGCGCAGCTCTACGAGTGCCTGACGCCGCTGTTCGACCGCGTGCGAGCCGAGGACCTCCGCCGTTGCTTCAAGGACGCGTCGCTCGGCATGAGCGGCAAGTCTCTGCGCGTGCTGCGTCCTCGCAAGGGCGTCGTCATCGAGCGAGACCGCTGGGGCGTGCCCCACATCACCGGCAAGACGGCGGCGGATGTCGCGTTCGGCGCGGGCTGGGTGACCATCGAGGATCGCGCGCTGCTGCTCGAGCTCATTCGCGGTCCCGCCCGCGCGGCCGCGCTCGACATCCCGGGGATCAGCCCCGTCGAGCTCGCGCTCAGCGGAAAGCAGCTCGTGCCGAGCGCGCAGGGAGAGGCCGAGCTGACCCGCCAGCTGGGGCTAGTGCGCAACGCGGGAACGCGAGGCAAGAGACTGCTGACGGTCATCCAGGCGTACGTGGCGGGTCTCAATGCATCCCTGAAGAAACGCGGTCTCCTGTTCAACCCGTACACGACGCGAGACGTCGTCGCGGTCGCTGCCTTGCTCACGGCGCGCTTCGGAGCCAACGGCGGCTCGGAGATTCGCCGGGCGATGTTCCTCGACGCCCTGCAGAAGAAGCTGGGCAAGGCGACGGGGCGCGCGGTGTTCGACGACCTGCGGGCCGCGGACGACGCAGAAGCCCCGACCATCGGCCCTGGTCGCTTCGAGTACCAGCTGCCCCCGGCGACTGCGCCCGGCAGCGCCGTGATCGACGATGGGTCGTTCCGGCCTACCCCGATCTCGGGCGGCCTCGTGTCGCGGGAGAGCCACGCAGCGTCGAACGCGCTGCTCGTCGACGCCAAGCGATCGAAGACCGGGCGCCCGATCCTCGTCGGCGGGCCGCAGGTTGGCTACTTCTTCCCGCAGTTCTTCATGGAGGTCGACCTTCATGGGGGCGGGTACGACGCACGTGGCGCGCTGCTTCCCGGACTGCCGTTCGTCGTCATCGGCCGCGGCCCCGACTACGCCTGGACAGCGACGTCGTCGCAGGCTGACAACGTCGACATCTTCGCCGAGAGCCTGTGCGGAGACGACCGCCACTATCTCCACCTGGGCAGCTGCCGGGAGATGACGAGCCTCGACGCGGGCACCCTGCGATCGACCGGTGCGCCCGACCGGCGCCTGAACCTGTTACAGACGGTGCATGGCCCCGTGCTCGGGTACGCGACGGTCGGCGGGACGCGCGTCGCGTTGTCCGTGAAGCGCTCCACGAGGGGACGTGAGGTGCTGAGCGGCCTTCCCATCCTCGCGCTGAACACCGGGCAGGTGACTTCCGCGAAGCGCTTCGTCAGCACAGCAGTCACGGTGGAGGGGATGTTCAACTTCCTCTACGTCGATCACCGTGACATCGCCTACGCGACGGCCGGGCGGCTGCCGATCCGGTCACAGGGCACCGATCCCTCCCTGCCCACGGTCGGCACGGGAGAGTACGAGTGGCGCGGCTTCCTCGGAGCGAAGGCGCATCCGCAGACGGTGAATCCTGCATCCGGCGCGATCCTCGACTGGAACTCCCGCCCCGCGGCAGGCTGGG
>JBKJWA010000100.1:0-4456 GCA_046716705.1 Gaiellaceae bacterium | reverse complement strand
CAGGATCCTGCGCTCGTGGCGCTTGACCGTACTCAGTACCGGCCTGCGCGCAGCTCGCTTGCCTCCTTTGCCAGCGACGTCCCAGAAACGCTCAGGGCACCGGCTATCGCTGCCGCGTCATCGGCTGCGCCAGGCACGAGCGACGAGCGAAGCGATCCAGACCGCGAGCACACCCGCGGCAGCGGCGATCACCCATTGGTCGGCTTTGTAGGCGGCCCACGCGATGCCCGCCATGATCGCCGTCAGCAGAAGGAAGAGCGCGCCGAGCGCGCGGCGTTGAGACGGACGTGCCACGCGGCCAATCTAGCTATCGTGACCCTGCAACCCAGCGTGACTGGCGTAGGGGCGTAGCTCAATTGGCAGAGCACCGGTCTCCAAAACCGGGGGTTGCAGGTTCGAGTCCTGCCGCCCCTGTTTTCCCTCGCCCGCTTCGCTTTCCGCTCGGGAAAAGCGCCCTCGAGGAAGCCACGTCGAGCCCGTAGCGTGCCGCGCCGGAGCCGGTCGCGGCGGCGCGTGTGTCAGTGCAAGACCTTGACACTAGCCCCTCGACACCAGCCCAACTCCAGTAGCGGCACTCTGTTCTAGTGCGGGCGAATCGTTCACGAGCACAGGCAGACCATGCCGGGCGGCATCGTCTAGTCGCCAGTCCGCACCGCGGGTACCCTCCTCGGCTCACTCATGCCAAGGAGGAGCTAGTGGCCACTGCCGTCGCATATGTCGTCCAGCCTGGTGAAGGCGAGCTTCGCTGGCTCGGCGAGACCTCCACGTACTTCCTCGCCACAGGAGAGCTGAGCGGCGGCGAGCTCGCGCTCGTCGACGAGCGCGCAATGCGCGGGGAGAGCGTGCCGCTACACCGTCATGCGGCCGACCTCGAAGCCTTCTACGTTCTCGAGGGCGAAGTCTCGTTCTTCCTCGGCGACAGGCCCGGCGTCAGTGGGGGCGCCGGCACCTTCGTCCACGTTCCGGCCGGGGAGGTCCACGGCTTCCGCATCGAATCCGGCGACGCCCGTTACCTCATCCTCACGACCCCGCAACACGGCGAGTTCTACCGCGCGATCACCACAGCAGAACGAGGTGAGCAAGTGACCGGCAGCCAGATCAAGGCCGCGAGCCGTCGCTACGGCATCGAGTTCGTAGCGCCACTACCGGATGCGTAGAGCGCCGAGGCGCGAGTATCCGCGATCCCTAGGGCCCGGTGATGACCGCGGCGGCGAAGCTCGCGCGCGAGCGAGGGGCGCAGCAGTCGTTGCTGCGCCGGCTCGCTGCGCCAATCTGGCCGGGCCGCTTAGCGGCGTCCGTAGCCGACGCCACCGAAGAGCGCCAGCACGACCAGCACGATGATGAGTACGAGTAGCCATGTAGGCATATCTGAAAGCCCTCCTCTTTTCTCGTTTCGGGTCCGGAGTGGTTTCCCCTTTCCAGGCACCACGAAACCGGGTTTGCGCCCGGTCGCGACGGGTACTCCCGCCTGTTCAACCACCACTACGAGGAGGATCCGATGGCGAGCGTCAGCGAGTCAGTCACCGTCGAAGTGCCCGTGGATGTCGCGTACAACCAGTGGACGCAGTTCGAGGAGTTCCCGCGCTTCATGGAAGGCGTGAAATCGGTGCGACAGGTCGACGACACGCACCTGGAGTGGACCGCGGAGATCGGTGGCGAGGAGCACACGTGGCAGGCCGAGATCGGTGAGCAGCAGCCGGACCGACTCATCTCGTGGCGCGCTACCGACGGCAAGTACAACTCCGGCAAGGTGACGTTCGAGCCTGCGGACGGCGGTGGAACACAGATCGACGTCGAGCTGACCTACGACGCAGAGGGCTGGAAGGAATCAGCCGGCAGCGCGCTCGGGTTCGACTCGAGGCGCGTGAAGGGCGACCTCGACCGCTTCAAGGAGTTCATCGAGGAGCGCCAGCGGGAGACCGGGGCCTGGCGTGAGGAGGTCCAGCAGGGCACGGTTACCGACCGGTAGCCCGCCCACCCGTCAGGGGCCAGTAAGCACCGCGGCGGCGGCCGTCCACCTGAGGTTCGGCGCAATGCAGGTGGAGGGCGTCGCCGCGGCCGTTCGCTCGACATCGAGCTCCACCGCACCTGTTGCGATGCCCACCGTCAAGAGCCCGGAGACCGCGATTCGGTAAGTGGCGACATCGCCCGCGAGAGCGCGCGTGCCCGACTCCTCGATCGTGAACCGGCCGTCTCGCCGGATGACCGTTGTCGCCGCCTCGAAGTCGTGCGACCACGGCGGAGGCGGACCCGCGCTGCAGGAGAGGCCGATCGCCGGGAGCGCGAGCCTCGACAGCTCGCCGCCCGTGCTGACCTGAAACGTCACGAGCTCCCCCTGGGTCGTCCGGCCCGCGTAGAGCCCCGCGACGACGGGACGCAGCGGCGGGGCGGCCGGCTCTGGCGGAAGCACACGCAGGACCTCGCAGTCCCCGAGCACGACGTCGGCGGCGTCGGCGAGCACGACGTCCCTGCCCGGGCCGCAGATCGCCGTGTCACGCTCGCCGTCCCTCAGCGAGAGACGGTCTGCGCCCCGCCCACCGTCGGCGACGTCTCGACCGCCGTTGCCGATCAGGATGTCGTTACCGCCTCTGCCGGAGATCCGATCGGGACCGGCCGTCCCGCGGATCGTCTCAGCGCCGTTCGTACCGACGATGCCCGCCGCAAGCGCCGCGAGCTCGAGAACGAGGCTCGCCGCCGCGACGGTCAGGAGGGCCGCTCTCATGGAGCGACGCCGATGCTACTCCCACTTCATGCGGCGCTCGTAGCGGACGATCTTCCCGCCGCGAATCCTGACCTCCTCGCGGACGTTGCTCGCGGCGGCCACCTCGCCCGTTTCCTTCCAGAGAAGCTAAAAGCGGTACCGGCAGCCGACACTCCCGTCTTCGCCGTCTTCCCAGTCGACGACGCCCACCTCGACGTCGAGGTTCTCGTGCGACTCGCCGCTCTTCTCGCCCAACTTCCCCCGAATCTCGGTGAGACCGCTTAGCGTGCGGCGGTCGGTCACCCACTCGGCGTCGTCGGCCAGGAAGACGCAGATCGCCTCCGGGTCGCGCGAGCCAAGGGCATCAGCGAACCGGCGGGCGAGCTCGAGGTCGGCAGCGCTCATTCGGGGTCGTCCACCTCGGGGCGATCATCCCGCCTCTGCGATGCGACGTCAACAGCGCAGAGGCCCCGCGCAACGGCGGGACCTCTCCGCGCTCGTAGGTCGCTGCGAGCCAAGGCTGCGTCGCGTAGTCGTGGTCACGTACGTGTTCGCGTCGAGCTCGATGACCGGCACCGGCCAGTCGGGCTGCAACCCCGACATCACCTGGCGCATGACGACGGGGACGCTCACCGGCAACACGTTCTCGGGGCGTATCGAGACCGCATTCCAGGGCTCGCCGTTCGCCACAAGGGTCATCTCACTCACGCGGGGCTAGGCGCCTGAGCTAGCCTGTCGCGGGTGCGCCGGGGGCTCCTATTGGCGATCGCGTCAGTCCTCACGGCGCTCTTCGCCACCGCAGCTGATCCAAGCCCGAGCGGGCTCGTCCGGGTCGACTCCTGGCGGCTCGACAGTGCTCCCAAGCCCCGTATTCCGGCGCGGGCGGCGGTCACCTGGTGCGGCACGGGTCAGCCGGTGGCCGTCGATCGCAAGCCGGATCTCGATCTCTCGTCACCGCGCCAGGTGCATGTCACCTATGCGGTTCCCACGGACGGGGCAGACCAATCCGGGACGTTCGGCTCGCGCCTCGCGACCGACGCGGAGGCGATGGACGTGTGGTGGAGGCGTGAGGACCCGACAAGGACGCTCCGGTTCGACCTCTACGCCTTCCCCGGTTGCGCGGCGAAGTTCGGGCGCCTCGACATCGGCTTCTTGCGCTTGCCCCGGAGCGGCAACAGCTATCTCGGCGACATAGGAGCCGATCGGCTGCTCGCCGACCTCGGCGAGCTCGACAACCTTGCAAACCACAAGCATCTCGTGTACTACGACGGGCCGCCGGTGTTCGACGACAACGTCTGCGGCACGGCGTTCGTGCCAAGGTCGGCGCCCACGAACGGCGGATTGTCGGGGATCGCGTTCGTGTGGATGAAGTCGCTGTGCGGCGGCGACATCGGCGCCGGCGGCCTCAACGCCGCCGTCGCCGTGCACGAGCTAATCCACGGGCTCGGATCGCTACAGGGGGTGAACGCTCCCAACGAGTGCGACCCGCCTGACGACGGGCACGTCTGCGACGTGACCACGGACGTCCTCTTCCCATCTGCGAACAGCCAGACGACGATCACCGGGCAGACGATGGACGCGGGCCGAAATGACTACTACGGCCACTCGCTGGCGGGGTTCGACGTCCAGGACTCCGGCTGGCTCAGCCGCCTGCCCCAGCAACGCCTCTCCGTGACGATTCAGACGACGGGCACACGCACGGGCGTGGTGCGGCTCGTCTCACCGACGTCGTTCGAGTGCGCCCAGTCGTGCACG
>JBKJWA010000099.1:0-8849 GCA_046716705.1 Gaiellaceae bacterium | reverse complement strand
ATGTCAATCTCGGCTTTGCCGTCGAGCTCACGGATGGAAAGGGCCTCATCGTTCCGGTGCTGAGGAACGCCGAGACGCTCAACCTCCTCGGGATCGCGAAGGGCGTCGCCGACATCGCGCAGCGCGCACGGGACAAGAAGCTTCTCCCGGACGAGGTGCAGGGCGGGACTTTCACGATCACGAACCCGGGCGGCTACGGCACGTTCCACGGAACACCGGTGATCAGCCAGCCTCAGGCCGCGATCCTCGGCACGTATGCAGTCGTCAAGCGGCCGTGGGTCGTCCAGGACGAGTTGGGCCAGGACGTCATCGCAATCCGGCCGATGATGAACCTCACGCTGACGTACGACCACCGCCTCGTCGACGGCGCGCTCGCAGGCCGCTTCCTCCGCGACCTCCGCGAGAAGCTCGAGACCTGGCCTGAAGAGCGCTACTAGATGACCCAACGGGTCGTCCCGTTCATCGCGTACGAGGACGCGGCGGCGGCGATCGATTGGCTGACGAATGCCTTCGGGTTCCGCGAGTCAGGCGAGCGCGTCACCGACGAGAACGAGGTCGTCACGCACGCGGAGATGGAGCTCGACGGCGCCCGCATCATGCTGTCCACGCCGACGCCGGAATACAGAAGCCCGCGGCGGCATGCCGAGGAATGCGAGCAGGCTCGGCGATGGCTCGACAACCCGTGGGTGATCGACGGACTCTTCGTGGAGGTCGACGACGTGGATGGACACCACGAGCGCGCGGTGGCCGCCGGAGCAAACGTCATCCGCGACCTGGATGAGCCGGGAATCGGGTTCCGGATCTATTCGGTCGAGGATCTCGAGGGGCACCGGTGGATGTTCGGCCAGCCGGGGAGCTCGTAACGTGCGCGGGAGCTGCCTCTGCGGAGGCGTGACGTTCGAGCTGGCCGAGCCGTTCGTACGCGTCTCGCTGTGCCATTGCACGACGTGCAAGGCGATCTCCGGAGGTGTTGGCACGGCTACGGGCCGCGTGCCGACGAGCGCCGTCCGCGTCCTCACAGGCCGCGAGCTCGTCCGCACGTACCAGCCTGACGAAGGCCTCGCAAAGAGCTTCTGCGGTGCGTGCGGGTCGAACCTCTTTGGCTCGGGCTGGCCCGACTCGGAGATGACCGGCGTCCGGCTGAGCGCGCTCGACGACCAGGGCGACCTCACGCCGGAGATGCACACCTGGGTGCGTTCGGTCGCGCCGTGGGAGACGCTGCCCGACGACGGCCTCCCGCGATACGACGAAGGCGCGCCGTGAGGCAGGGCTACCTACTCTCGCTCGGCGAGACGGCGTACGTCGAGGCATGGGAGCTTCAGCGTTCGCTCGCGGCGGCCGTCCAGCACGGCGCGATCCCGGACACCGTCTTGCTCCTCGAGCATCCGCCCGTCGTCACCGTCGGCCGGCGCACGGACGACGCCGAGCTCCATGTGCCGGACGCCGCCGAGGTCGAGGTCGTGGAGACGAACCGCGGCGGCAAGTCCACGTACCACGCTCCCGGCCAGCTCGTCTGCTACCCGATCCTCGACCTCAACCGGCACGGCCGCGACGTGGAGCGGTACGTCCGCGACCTCGAGGAGGCTGTCATCCGCACCCTCGGCGCCCACGGGCTGGAAGGGACAAGGATCGAGGGGCTGACGGGCGTCTGGCTCGAGAGGCCGCCACGGAAGATCTGCTCCATCGGCGTTCATGTCTCCCGGTGGGTGACGACGCACGGGTACGCGCTCAACGTCGATCTCGATCCCGCGCCGTTCACCGACTGGATCACGGCCTGCGGGCTCGAGGACGCGGCGTTCACGACGATGGCACGCGAGCTCGGCCGCCCGCTCACGGTCGACGAGGTCAGGCCGGCCGCGACCGCCGCGATCGGCGAGGTCTTCGATCTCGAGCTCGAGGAGCTGCCGGCCGACGACGGCGCCGGCCTCTGGGCGCAGCCCGTCCACGAACGGGTGGCTGCCCGATAGCTGTCGAGACCTAGCGCATTCCCCACTCGTCGATCACCCAGCATGCCGGGGTCAACGACACGATCGTCACCTGCATCCAGGGCGAGGGCTTCACGTCGATCGGTGACGAGACGATGCCGATTCGCGAAGAGCGACAAGTGCGCTGCCCGAGAGGCATCCCGCCGCCTGTGGACCGAGGGGTCGACGATGACGACGCTCATGATCGAGCGGGCCGACTGGCGCGTCGACTAGATCCGGCACAGAGATGTGACATATTGAGTGCCATAATGCCGCGCATGAGCCGGACGACGATCATGGCCGACGACGCGCTGCTCGACCAGCTGCGAGCCATCGCCAAGGAGGAAGGCATCTCGCTCGGAGAGGTGATTCGCGAAGCGCTCGAATGGCGGGCTAGGCTCCGCCGGCGCCCTCCCAGCTTCATCGGAAAAGCCGAATCCGACGACGGACCGCACGACACGGCGGAACGCGTAGACGAGTTCGTCGCCAAGTACCTCGATGAGAAGTTCCCTCGTAACTGATACGAGCGTGGTCTTCGCCGCGCTGGATCGCCAGGAGCGACGCCATGAGGCGTGCGCAGAGCTCCTCGCATCGACGCTGGTCGTCCTCCCGGCACCAGTGGTGACGGAAACGTGCATGCTAGCCGCGTCACGCGAGAAGCCACGCGCGATCGGCGCCTTCCTTGACAGCGTCGCCGACGGAACCATCGGCATCGTCGGCCTTGACACCCGGGACTACGCGCGCGCCCGACAGTTCGTCACGAGGTACGCCGATCTCCCGCTGAGCTTCGTAGATGCTGCCGTCGTGACCATTGCCGAGCGCCTGGAGGAGGACACGATCGCCACGCTGTACCGTCGCCACTTCTCGGTCGTCAAGCCGCTCCATTGCGAGCGCTTCAACCTCGTTCCGTAGACTGGCCGCCATGGAGCGCTCGCTTCCCGTAGCCGAGCGGCCGCGCCGGCCGGAGTGGATGAAGGTGCGAGCGCCCAGCCGCGACTCGCAGTACTTCAACGTCCGCAAGCTCATTCACGGACAGGGGCTGCACACGATCTGCGAGGAGGCGCGCTGCCCGAACATCGCCGAGTGCTGGGGCCACGGCACGGCGACGTTCCAGATCCTCGGCGACACGTGCACGCGCGCCTGCCGTTACTGCTACGTCCACTCCGGGAGGCCCGACGCGCCGCCCGACCCGCTCGAGCCGCTGCGGCTCGCGCACGCGGCGGCGCAGATGGAGCTCCGCCACGTCGTCGTCACCTCGGTCGACCGCGACGACCTCCCCGACAAGGGCGCCGGCCACTACGCGGCCACGATCCGCGCGCTGAAGAGCAAGCTCCCGGACGCGTCGGTGGAGGTGCTGACGCCCGATTTCCTCGGCCACGAAGAGCAGGCACTTCAGGTCGTGCTCGCCGCGCGGCCGGTCGTGTTCAACCACAATATCGAGACCGTGCGCAGGCTCCACCGGCGCATGCGCGGCGCGAAGGCCTCGTACGACAAGGCGCTCTGGCTGCTGCGGCGCGCGAAGGAGGTCGCCGCGTACCCCGTGCTCACGAAGTCGGGCATCATCGTCGGCCTCGGCGAGACGAACGACGAGGTGGTCGACACGATGCGCGACCTGCGGCTGAACGGCGTCGACGTCGTCACGATCGGCCAGTACCTCCAGCCGTCGCAGAAGCACACGCGGATCGACCGGTGGGTGCACCCTGACGAGTTCCGCTGGTTCCGCGAGCAGGGCCAGGCGCTCGGGTTCGGCTCGGTCTTCTCGGGCCCGCTCGTACGGTCGAGCTACCGCGCCGACGAGCAGCGCCGCGCCGCCGAGACCGGCCTCGGCGCCGTCGCGTACTAGAGCATCCCTACGGCGACCCGAAGATCTCGTGACCGCCGATCCGGCGCCAGATCAGATGGACGTCGCCTTCTCGAACCGGTTCCGCGAACTGAAACGTCGCACGACCGTTCGGCGCCCATGTGAGCTCCAAGACACCGGGCGCTCCCTGAACCCCTTTGATCCGAAGCCCCGGCGCTCGACCTCCTGGCTCTTCCAGATGGGCGACGAGCTTCTTGACGGCCTCCAGGAAACGTCTCTTCTCATCCAGTGAAAGGCGCGCGTAGTCCGCGTCGAACCGAGGCAGTCGCGCGTATGTCGGCACGCGCCAGCTATGACTCGAGCGATCGCAGGAAGGACGCGGAGTCCTCGAAGACCGTGCCCGCACCCGCTTCGATCTGCTGGGATGCCTCTCGCTCACCAGCCTGCCAGGCCGGCGTCCAGAACCACGCCTGAGTGGCGTCGATGATCTTCCTCGGCCGCAGGAGAATGCCGTCGGGCACGATCTCTACCTCGACAGGATCACCCTCCTCGAGCCCGGCGACGCGTCGAATCTCAGCCGGAATGGTGACCTGGCCCCTCTGACGCATCGTGGTGGTTTCAGCCATGTCTTATTTTCCGAAATTCGGAAATTCGTACTCATGGTACCCGCGCACGTCGTGATGTCAAGCGGACAGGAGTGGAGGGCCGTCCCCGGGACGACCCTCCACGTGTGCGCATTCGAGCGCGCCTAGTTCTTGTCGTACGTCTGGAACCGGCCCGTGTACTCCGTGGGCACGTTGACCCGGCCGTAGACGGCGACGGTCCACGTCCCGGCAGCCGGCGACGTCACCGCCAGCGCACGCTGCCTGACGGAGCCGATGTCGAGCAACCCCGCCGATACCGCTGCCTCGTTACAGCTCGGGTCGTACAGGACGAGGTAGAGCAGCTGCGTCTCGCTGGCCCACTCGGCCTCCGCGTAGACGACGTCCACGCCGGAGCCGATCGTGAACTGCTTGTGCTGGAGGAGCTGGCCGGGCGTCGCGTCCGGACACTGCTTGATCTGCCACGTGTTCGTCAGCGCCGATCCGGCGAACTCCGAGCTCGACGTGAGCGTGAACTGCGGCGTGCGGCCGTTGATGGCGGGCGGGAACTTGATCTTCCCCTTCTCGGCCGCGAGCACGGCACCATACGCGTCCAAATGTCCCATGCCGACCTCGAAGATCTCGTAGGCGGCCATGTCGTCGGCCGTCCCCTCGAGGATGTCGATGACGTTGGCCGGCTTCAACGCGGGTCGTGCCTCGAGCATGAGCGCGATCGCGCCCGCGATGTGCGGCGTGGCCATGCTCGTGCCCGACGCGGTCGTGTACATGGGGTTCTCCGGGTCGACACCCGACGCCATCACAACGGCTTGTGAGGACTTCGCCGCGTTGATGTCCTCACCCGGCGCGGTCACCGTCGGGCGGTAGAGCCCGGTACCCGTCCGCTGCGCCTCGCGACGGTCCCAGTTGCCGCCGATCCGTCCGCGCGAAGAGAAGCTGGCGAGACCGAGGGACTTCGTGCCGGCGGCCGCGCTGACCACCCAGGGCGAGGTCGCGTACTGGTTGAGCGTGTTCGGCCCGCCGGAGTTGCCGGCGGCGAAGACGACGGTGATTCCGGCGTCGTAGAGCGCCTTCGTGGAGACGTGGACGGGGTTGTCCGGCTCGAAGTCGGTCCCGTCGCCGGAGCCCCACGAGTTGCTCGATACCTTGATTCCCTTCTCCGGGTGAGCGAGGATCCAGTCGAACGCACCGAGCGCCCAGCTGGTCAGCAGAAAGGCGCCGACGTCGGTCTTGAAGCTCGTGATCTTCGCGCCGGGGGCGACGCCGGCATAGCGGCCGCCACTCGCGGCGCCGAGGCCGGCGATCGTCGACGAAACGTGCGTGCCGTGGCCGTACGTGTCGCCCGTGACGAGCGGGGTGAACGTCATCGGCTCGCGCTCGAACGCGTCACCCGCCACCTGGTACTGCTCGACCTTCGTTCCGTAGGGCACGTCCGGGTGCAACCCGTCGACACCGGTGTCGATGACGGCGACGTTGACGCCGGCGCCCGTGTACGGGCTCTTGAGCCCCGTGCCCGCCCGCACCTTGTCGGCGCCGATGAGCGGGATGCTCTCGTCAAGGATGGGCGTGTTCCGCTGGTCGTGCCAAAGGCTGCGGGCCTCCGGCCAAGCTGCGACCGTGCGGACCTGCGATGCCGTCAGCGTCGCGAACGCGATCGGCAGCACGGAGAGCTTCGTCGCGCCCACGCCGAGCGTGTCGATCCGGCTCAGGCCGTCACGGCTGTCGAAGGTGACGATGGTGTCGAAGGTTGCGGCGGAAGGTGCGGTGGCGAGCCACTGCGAGAGCGGCTGCGAGAGCGTCGCGGTCTCGGTAGCAGCACCGGACGCGACACCGGAGCCTCCCGCGAGCGTTGCCGCAACCGCGACGACCGCACCGAGCAGGAGGCTGCGTCGTATCGTGTTCATCTCCTCCCCCAGGTAGGTGTGCCTCGAAATATGTGCCTCGAAATACCGAGGCAGGCGTACCCGGAACGAGCGCAACGCAAACGAGAGGGCCGGGTTTCCCCGGCCCTCTCGGTGAAGCGTGTTGCTATGCCCTGACTACGGGCGGGCAATTTTCCAACGCTGGCGACGGCCCGGTCTCGGTGTCAGTCGGGGCTACACCTAGTAGGAGGGTTTGGCGAGCGCTGTAAAGGAACCTTGCCATCCGATCCTGGATCAGGCCGGAACCGACGGCGTCGCCGCGATGGCGTCGTCGACCTGGATCAGGCCGGAACCGACGGCATCGCAGGGCGTGCCGTTGCAGTCGGTGTCCCAGCTCATCGTTGCTGGGGCAGTGTTGTCCCAGATGTTTTGGCTGCCGATCGCCGGAATCGCGAGGGCCGTTGCCTTGAGCGTGGCCTCCACTTGCGCCTGCGTTCGCGTCGGGTTCTTGGTCAGAATCAGCGCGGCCGCGCTTGCCACATGCGGCGTCGCCATGCTCGTGCCCCCGACGTAGAAGAAGTTCCCCGGGTTCCCGCCCACCAAGTCACCGATGCCGTTCGACTGCCACGGCAGGTGCGAGTAGCCCGGGTCGCCCGGGATCGGCCCGCGTACCCACGAGCCCGGAGCGAGGACGTCGAGCTCCTGCCCAGCACCCGTGTACTCCCGGCTCGAGAAGTCCGTGACGTACACGTCGTTGGCGCTAGTCGGATTCGCCACGTCGCCGGTGCCCGCGAAGAGCGGCGGAACGAGGTTGAACGGACACGTGCCTCCGCATGTGTTCTTCAACCACCACATGCGGTAACGCGGGTCTCCTGCGTCAGGTCCAGACGGGAACAGCCACTCCTTTGTCCATCCGGACGCGCCGGCCGAGATCACCGGCCGGTACGCGCCCGGGAAGCTCATGCCGTCCTCACCCTCGTTGCCGGCCGCCGCGACGACGATGACGCCGGCTGCGATCGCATCGTCGAGAGCATCCTGCTCCTCGGGGTCGAGCGAGTCTCCGCCGAGGCCCATGTTGATGACGACGGGCGAGTTGCCGAGCTTGCCGCTCGTCTTGAGCGACGTCACGTAGTTGATCCCGGCCACGACCATGTCAGTCGTGCCGAAGACCGCCTTCTGCGCAGGAACACCGCACTTCGGTAGTGCCGGCACCTGGTAGTCGGCGAGCACGCGGACCGGAATGATCGTCACGTCCGGAGCGATACCGCGAACCATGATCGCCGGCAACGAGTAGCCGGCCGCAGTGTCGAAGTTGCTGCGATAGAAGTACCCGAGGATCGTGCTTGCCACATGCGTGCCGTGCGTGGAGCCGGTCGAACCGACCCACGTCGACTGGCTGAGCTTCCCGACCTCGGTACCGAATCCGCATACGTCGTGCTTCGCCTTGAACGACACGGGCTGATCGAAACCCGTGCCGAGATTCGTGGCGACCCGGGCTTCCGGGAAGTAATCGCGGTAGTTCGGCGCAAGACCCGTGTCGAGCACCGCGACGTAGACGCCGCGGCCGCTCTGTGCGAGACCCTCGGCGTCGATCTGGTCGGCATCCCATGTGTAGTAGCCACCCGCCGTCGACGTAGCGCCGGCAAACGGGTTGGGTGCCGCGCCCGCGATACCAACCGCAGCCACGGCTGCCGCCGACAGCGTCGCCAGCAGAGCGATTGCCTTTCTCAAGATGTAACCCTCCTCCGTATCTTGCCGCCCGCTTATCCGCGAGCACGCCGGGCCAGACTACCCGCCGGCTGGACGCTCAAACGCCCTGCGGCTTCGCCATCCGGCGGTAATCGAGCGCCTCGTCGAGCGTGGCCTCGTCCACACCTGCGTCGCGTGCGACATCGCGCAGAGAACGGCCCGACGCAGCAGCGTCCTTCACGATCTCGGCCGCCTTGTCGTAGCCGATGTACGGATTGAGCGCCGTCGCTGCCGAGAGCGTGAGCTCGGCGTACCGCTCGCACGCCTCGCGGTTGGCCTCGATCCCGTCGACGCATTTCTCGGCGAAGAGCCGGCAGGCGCTCGCCAGCAGCTCGATCGAGTCGAGGAGGTTCCGCGCCATGAGGGGCACGAAGACGTTGAGCTCGAAGTGGCCCTGCATGCCGCCCGCGGTGATGGCCGCGTCGTTGCCGATCACCTGGGCCGCCACCTGCGTCACCACCTCGGGGATGACGGGGTTGACCTTGCCGGGCATGATCGAGGAGCCCTTCTGCAGCTCAGGCAGGAAGATCTCCGCGAGGCCGGCGCGCGGGCCCGAGCCCATGAGCCTGACGTCGTTCCCGATCTTCGTCAGCGAGACGGCTACGGTCTTCAGCGCGCCTGAGGTCTCCACGAGGGCATCGCGCGCCGCCTGCGCCTCGAACGGGTCGGCAGGCGCCGAGATCGTGAGGCCGGTTTCCTCCTGCAGCCGAGCGCGGACGCGCTCGGCAAACTCGGGGTGGGTGTTGAGGCCGGTGCCCACAGCCGTCCCTCCGAGCGGGATCTGGCCGAGCCGCTGCAGCGCATCCTCTATACGGGCGATGCCCTGGCGAACCTGCGTCGCGTACCCGCCGAACTCCTGGCCCAGGGTCACGGG
>JBKJWA010000098.1:0-3633 GCA_046716705.1 Gaiellaceae bacterium | reverse complement strand
ACGCCGTTCCAGCAAGCGGGGAACGTCACGTGGAGCCGCAACATCGAACCCCTCGTGTCAGGACACGCCGGGGGCGTGCTCGACGGGGGGACGCCGACCATCGCGCCGCAGTTCCAGAACGTGATCTGCCTCCGCTGCGCCGTCGTCGCCTTCGCGTCGCCGGCGATCATCTTGAAGCCCGGCGGCGTCGCGTGCCCCTGCTGCAGCGTCTTGCGGCGGTAGTAGATCGTCGCCCCGGTCGGTGAGACCGCGTTGCCGTCGACGTAGAGCGTCGGCATCCAGTACGCAGCCGTCTCGCCCGAGCGCCGGCATGTGGTGTTGCCGCCGAGGAGCGAGTCGACCGTCGAGAACGCATTCGTCGTCCGGTTACCGACGAAACTGTGGTCGTGCGACGCCCCGGGCGTGTTCGCGAACACGATCGGGTCGTCGGTGTTGCGATGGCTGAATCTGCAGTTGCCGATGAAGTTGACGCGCTGCAGCTGGCTCATGACGGTCGGCCGGTCGTTCGCCTTGCCCTTGCCCGGCTCCCGCTGCGCGACGGCGGTGGGCGCGATCACAGCCACGCCGGCTGCTACCAGCGCTGCCGCGAGCGCGACCCCCATCCCCAGCCGCCGGTTTCTCGTACGCATCTCCCTACCCCTTTCGTCGCCTGCCGTTACGCTCGAGAGACTCGGCGGAGCGTGGCTTGGGCACGCAAGGCGCTTGTAAGGAAGCGGTGAGGCCGCGGTGAAATCGCCGCGAGCTGTCGTCTGACACGCGCCTCGGGACCGCATCAAGACCGCATCAAGACCTTGTCGGCTGAGGCCGATAACGGCGAGGTGCGCAGGAACCTCGTTGCCACCGTGCCGGACGGCGCGCGGCGGGCCGTCTACGCCCTCGCGGTGACGGCGGCTGTCGGTCTGGCCGCGTTCATCGGCTACACATTGAGCGGCTTCCACACGCCCCGCCTCGATCGCATGTTCAACGACGGCGTTTACAACATGCTCGAGCTGCTCGCAGTCGCCGGTTGCTGCCTGAGGCTCGTCTTCGTGAAGGCAGACCGCGGGCCCTGGGCGCTGATCACGTGCGGTGTCGCCTCGTGGACGACCGCCGACCTCCTCTTCACCTTCGCGTACGACAACGAGCCACCGTATCCGTCGCTGGCCGACGTCTTCTATCTCGCGTTCTATCCCTTCTGTTACTTCGGCTTGCTGCTCCTCGTTCGTCGCCACCTCGCGGACTTCAACCGCAGCCTGTGGCTCGACGGGCTGAACGCCGCCCTCGGCGCTGCCGCCCTGGGAGCAGCGGTCCTCATCGAGATCGTCCTCGAGACAACTGCAGGGTCGCGGTCGGTTGTCATCACGAATGTCGCGTATCCGATCGGCGACGTCCTCCTGCTGTCGATCGTGATCGGCGCCTTCGCCGTCAGCGGCTGGCGTCCCGGGCGCGCGTGGTTCTACATAGGGCTAGGTTTTCTCTGCCAGGTCGTGGCCGACGCAGCATTCCTCTTTCAGTCGGCGACACAGACGTACGTGCCCGGAGCGCCGCTCGACGTGCTCTGGCCGCTCGGGATGCTGCTCCTCTCCTGGGCTGCGTGGCAGATGCCTGCCTCGGGGCTGCAGCGGCGCGAGGCGAGGACATGGCTCGCTACGCCCGCCATCGCGGCGCTGGCAGCAATCGCCATCCTCGTCTACGACCACTTCAATCGCCTGAACCCGCTCGCGCTCGCGCTTGCCGTCGCCACGCTCGTCGTCGTCCTCGTGCGGCTGCGGATGACGTTCCGGGAGAACGAGCACATCCTCGGCCAGATCCGGAGGCAGGCGATCACCGACGCGCTGACGGGCCTCGGCAACCGCCGCAGCCTCGTCGACGACCTCGACCGTGCGCTGGCAACAGGCGAAGACGAGCCGCCGCGCCAGCTCGTCATCTACGACCTCAACGGCTTCAAGCGCTACAACGACACGTTCGGGCACCCCGCCGGCGACGCGCTGCTCCAGCGCCTTGGGCAGAAGCTCGCCGATGTGATGACGTCACGCGGGAGCGCCTACCGTCTCGGAGGAGACGAGTTCTGCGTCTTGAGCAACGCGCCGCCCGAGCCCGCCGAGCTGCTTGATCTCACCGTCGCCGCTCTCTCGGAGGAGGGCGAGGGCTTTGTGGTGACGACGTCGTTCGGCTCGGTGCTCATTCCCGAGGAGGCGGCCGAGCCGAGCGAGGCGCTGCGCGTCGCTGACCAGCGCCTGTACGCACAGAAGCACTCGTCCGAGCTCGCCCGCAACCGGCCACACGAGGTGCTGCTCCAGGCGCTCTCGGAGCGCCAGGCCGGACTGCTCGAGCACTCGCGCGGCGTCGCGCACCTGTCGCTCGAGGTCGGAGACCTACTGGCGCTGCCGGAGGACGAGCGCTCCGTACTGCGGATCGCCGCCGAGCTCCACGACGTGGGCAAGCTCGCCATTCCCGATGCCATCCTCTTGAAGTCCGAGCCGCTCACCGACGACGAGTGGCAGTTCATCCGCGGCCACACGGTCATCGGCCAGCGCATCGTCGCCGCAACGCCGGCGCTGCAGAACGTCGGTCAGATCGTGCGCTCGAGCCACGAGCACTGGGACGGCGGCGGCTATCCCGACGGGTTGCTCGGCGAGCGGATCCCGCTGGCCGCGCGAATCATCGCGGTCTGTGACGCGTTTACGGCGATGACGTCGGAGAGGCGGTACGGCGCGACGATGACCGCCCAGGAAGCGCTGGCCGAGCTCGAGCGCTGCGCCGGGACGCAGTTCGATCCCGGCGTCGTAGCCACCTTTGCGAAGGTGGTGCTCGCCCCTGCTCCCAGCCGCGCGCGGCGACCGGCTAAATGCAGTCCTTGAGTCCCTGTGCCTCAGGGAGTGATTCCAGTTTCTTCAAAGTGGTGTTCTCGATCTGACGGATGCGCTCGCGTGTCACGCCGAATGCCTGCCCGACCTCCTCGAGCGTGCACGGCGGCTCCCCGCTCAGGCCGTAGCGGAGCTCGATCACGAGTCGCTCGCGCTCGGGCAGTGAGTGGAGCGCCCGCTCGATGTCCTCACGGCGAAGCGAGAGCGACGCCGTGTCGAACGGGGACTCGGCCTGGTCGTCCTGGACGAAGTCGCCCAGCTCCGACTCCTCCTCCTCGCCGATCGGCTTCTCGAGCGACACCGGGTGCTGCGCCATGCGCAGGATCTCGCGCACTTCCTCGGTCGTGATCTCGAGCTCCTCTCCGATCTCGTCGGGCCGGGGCTCGCGTCCGAGCCGCTGGACGAGCTGGCGCTCGATGTGCACGACCTTGTTGAGCTTCTCCACCATGTGGACGGGGATGCGAATCGTGCGCGCCTTGTCGGCGATCGCGCGCGTCACGGCCTGGCGGATCCACCACGTCGCGTACGTCGAGAACTTGTACCCGCGCCGGTAGTCGAACTTCTCGACGGCGCGGATGAGCCCGAGCGACCCTTCCTGGATGAGATCGAGGAACGACAGGCCGCGCCCGAGGTACGCCTTCGCGATGGAAACGACGAGGCGGAGGTTGGCCTCGATCATCTGGCGCTTCGCGACCATGTCGCCGCGCTCGATGCGCTTGGCGAGATAGACCTCCTGGTCGGCGGTGAGGAGCGGCACTTTGCCGATCTCGCGGAGATAGAGACGGAG
>JBKJWA010000097.1:0-2935 GCA_046716705.1 Gaiellaceae bacterium | reverse complement strand
GCGCGAGACGGCGCGGGCGGTCGTGCGGCCCGGCGACCGCGTGCTCGACGCCTGCTGCGGCACCGGCGATCTCGCGATCGCGTGCGTTCACGCCGGCGCGGGCAGCGTCGTCGGGCTCGACTTCTCGCCGAGGATGATCGAGCGCGCGCGGCGGAAGTCGGATGCCGTCGCCTGGGTGGAGGGGGACGCGCTCTCGCTGCCTTTCGAGGCCGGCGCCTTCGACGCGACCACCGTCGGCTTCGGCATTCGCAACGTCGCCGGTCTGGCCGAGGCGCTGGCCGAGCTCGCGCGCGTGCTCGTGCCGGGAGGGCGGCTCGGGGTGCTCGAGATCACCCAGCCCACCGGCGCGCTCGCCCCGTTCTACCGGGTGTGGTTCGAGCGCATCGTCCCCGTGCTGGGTAGGCCGCTGACGGGCGGCGCCGCCTACAAGTACCTCCCGGCCAGCGTGCGCCGCTTCCCCGGCAAGAAGGACCTAGCGACGGTCATCGAACGTGCGGGTTTCCACGATGTCGCATACCGGACGTTCGCGGGCGGCATCGTCGCCCTCCATACTGCTACGAGGACATGACCGCGCTCGCCGCCATCAGGGAGGTGCCGGGGCTCGAGGGGTACCTCGACGAGCTCGAGGAGCGCCTTCAAGACACCGTGCGCAGCCATCCGGGGACCGTGGCTGCGGTCGGCGCTGACGCGTTGGCGGCAGGCGGCAAGCGCCTGCGCCCGATGCTCGTCTTCCTGTCGTCGCCGCTGGACGGGCCAACCCCACTCGCGGCCGGCGTCGCGGTCGAGCTCATCCACATGGCGACGCTCGTACACGACGATCTCATCGACGGCGCGCGCTACCGGCGCGGCCGCGCTGCGGCATGGGCGGCATACGGCGCGCCCGCAGCACGGGCCGCGGGCGACTACCTCTTCGCCCGGGCGTTCGCCGAGCTCGCCGAGACCGGCGACGCGGAGGCTGTCGAGCTGCTCGCCGACGCGACGCTCTGCCTCGCGCGCGGCGAGGCCCTGCAGCGGCGCCAGACACACCAGCCCGACACGACCGTGGAGAGTTACCTCGCCCGGTGCGCCCTCAAGACCGGCACGCTCTTCGAGGCGGCGTGCCTGCTCGGGTGCGGCGGGCGCGAGCCGTGGCTGGGCGAGTTCGGGACGGCGTTAGGCACGGCCTTCCAGATCACCGACGACATCCTCGACTGCACGGGCGAGGCCACCGAGACGGGCAAGATCGCCGGCGTCGATCTCCGCGAGGGGACGCCGACGCTGCCGCTGCTGCTCGCGGCCCGGGAGGACCGGGTCGTCTACGACGCACTGGCGGGAGGCCCACTCGACGGCGCGCTCGTTCGCGTCGCCGCCACCGGCGCGCTCGAGCGCTCCCGGGCGATCGCGCTCGACTACGCCGACCGCGCGCGGGCGTGCCTCGACGGCCATGCCCACCGCGAAGAGCTCGAAGCCTTGACCCACCTCGTCGTCGACAGAGAGAGCTAGCGAACCGATGTCAACCGTCGAACAGCTGTCCACCCTCGACACCGTCCGCGAGAAGATCGAGGCCGGCGAGCGCCTCGACGCGGAGGACGGTCTGACGCTCTTCGAGACCGACGAGCTGCTGACGGTGGGCGAGCTCGCCGATCTCGCGCGCCGTCGCCGCGGCGGGGACGACCGTGTCTTCTTCGTCCAGAACCTCTATCTCAACCAGACGAACATCTGCCGCGTGAAATGCAAGTTCTGCGCCTTCGCCGTCACCCAGAAGGAGTCGGGCGCGTACACGTACACGGCGGAGGAGCTCGTCGAGGACGCGGTGCGCCAGCGAGAGCTGACCGGGTTCACCGAGATCCACATGGTCGGCGGTGAGAGCCCGCACGTCGACTTCGGCTACTACGTCGAGATCGTCTCGAAGCTCCACCACGCGATGCCGGACGTCCACCTGAAGCTCTTCACGGCTAGCGAGATTCACCACATGTCGAAGCTCGCCGGCATCACGCACGAGGCGGTGTTGCGCGAGCTGAAGGCGGCGGGCCTCGGGTCGCTCCCGGGCGGCGGCGCCGAGGTCTTCGCCGACCGAGTGCGGCGGCTCGTCGCCCCGGGCAAGGAGCATCCAGACGAGTGGTTCGATGTCCATCGTCACGCTCACGCGCTCGGCATCCCGACCCACTGCACGATGCTGTACGGCCATGTGGAGACGAACGAGGAGCGGGTCGACCACCTGCTCCGGCTGCGTGCGCTTCAGGACGAGACGGCCGGCTTCCTCGCCTTCGTGCCGCTCGCGTTCCATCCAGAGAACACCGTCTTCGAGCGTCGCGGCTGGCACCACACGACCGGCGCCGACGACCTGAAGGTGATCGCCGTCTCGCGGCTCCTGCTCGACAACGTGCCGAACATCAAGGCCTACTGGATCATGATGGGGCTGCCGCTGGCGCAGGTGGCGCTTCACTTCGGTGCCAACGACGTCCAGGGCACCGTTGTCCGTGAGGAGATCTTCCAAGCGGCGGGCGCGACCGCGGGCACCGAGCAGAAGCTCGAGGAGCTCGCGCGCTTCATCCGCGAGGCGGGGCGCGTGCCCGTCCAGCGCGACACGCTGTACAACGAGCTCCGGAGGTTCGATTGATGCTGCGGCTGGGCCGCATCTCGTACGTGAACATGGCGCCGGTCTTCTTCCGCCTGGAGGCGGAGATCGAGGAGATCGCGGGCGTACCGACCGAGCTCAACGCGAAACTCCTCGCCGGTGAGGTCGACGTGGCTCCGATCTCGTCCATCGAGTACGCGCGGAATGCCGACCGGCTGCGGCTGCTGCCTCGGCTCTGCGTTTCGTCGGAAGGCGCCGTGGACTCGATCCAGCTCGTCTCGCGCCTTCCGCTCGAGCAGGTGCGGACGGTCGCGGTGACGCCCGAGAGCGCGACATCGGCGGTGCTGACGAGGGTCTTGCTGCCTGACGCCGAGCAGC
>JBKJWA010000096.1:0-3378 GCA_046716705.1 Gaiellaceae bacterium | reverse complement strand
TGCGCAGGTTGCTCTGTGATCCCAGTCAACTCATACGGGAAGTCTTGGCACGTGAGGACAGCGGCTAGCGGCGCTCACTCCGCAGGCTTTCAATCTCAGCGCCGCTGAGCTCCCGCCACTCACCGAGGGACAGTCCCTCCAGAGTGAGGCTGGCGTAGCGGCTGCGGTGGAGCCGTCGCACCGGGTGGCCGACCGCCTCGCACATGCGCTTCACCTGGTGCTTGCGGCCTTCGTGGAGCGTCAGCTCGATACGCGATGGTCCGAGACGGCGGACTTCGGCGGGCGCGGTAGGGCCGTCATCCAGCTCGACGCCTTCGGCCAGCTGGCGCAATGCGTCGTCGGAAGGCGAGCCTTCGACCTCAGCCTCGTAGACCTTGTCCACCTCGTAGCGCGGATGGGCGAGCCGATGCGCGAGCGGGCCGTCGTTCGTGAGCAGCAGCGCGCCGGTGGTATCGGCGTCGAGCCGGCCGACAGGCACGACGCGGGCGTCGTGATCGACGAGGTCGACGACGGTGGCACGGCCTCCCGGGTCGCTGGCGGTCGTCACCACCCCTGCCGGCTTGTGGAGCAGCACGTACGAGAGCCGCTGCTTCGTCACGGGCCGCCCGTCCACTTCGACGACAGCGTCGCCGGAGACGAACGTGTTGAGCTGTCCCGGCTCGCCGTTTACCTTCACGCGTCCTGCGACGATGAGCTCATCCGCCTTGCGCCGGGAGGCGATCCCCGCGCGCGCGAGGTACGCGTTCAGCCGCATGGGCTCAGTAGAGAGTCGTCGCGAGCTGGCGGCGGTAGCGAGTCGACAGCTCGTGGTCCTGGCCGAGCTCCTCGAAGATCGCGACCATAAGCTCTCGTACGCGGTCACGCGCTTCGCCGTTCTCCTCCTTCGCCTGCTCGAGGAGCATGTCGAGCGCACGCTGGTGGTCGCCGGCTTCGAGCGCCGCCAGCACCTCCGGCTGCTCACCGGACTCGCGAAGCTCCTCGAGCAGCCGCTCACCGGCCGTCGGCCCGGACAGCGCGTCGAGGAAGTCGCCGACGCCCTGCGCCGACTTCACGCCCACAAACTCCGAGACGACCTGGCCGTTGCGGAACGCCTTCACCGCGGGGATGCTGCTGACGGCGTAATGCGCAGCGAGCTGCTGGTTCGCGTCGACGTCCACCTTCGCGAGGGCGACTGTGCCGGAGCGGGCCTCTACCTCCCGCTCGAGCACGGGCGCAAGCGCCTTGCACGGGCCGCACCAGTCGGCCCAGAAATCGACGACTACGGGCAGCTCGTGCGAGCGCTCGAGGACGTCGCGATAGAAGGTCTCCTCGGTTGCGTCCACCGGATACCGGAACTATGCCGGGCGGCGCTCGGCGACCGCGTCGAGTCGCGCGCGGATCTCGCCCGCGTCCTGGCCGAGATCGTCGAGGCGAGGCAGCTCCGAGAGCGACTCGAGCCCGAACACGCGCTCGAACAGCTCGGTCGTGCGATAGCGCACGGCGCCTCCGAGCCCGGGCTCGCGACCGGCTTCCACGACGAGCCCGCGCTCCACGAGCCCGGCAACGACCGTGTCCGCGGCCACACCACGAACTCGGGCGATGTCCGGACGCGTGCACGGGCCAAGGTACGCGACGATCGCCAGCGTCTCGAGGGCCGCCTGGGAGAGCCCCCGCTCGACGGGCCGCTCCACGAGCCGCGCGCACGCAACCGCTTCCGCCCGCGCCGCGCGAAAGGCGTAGCCGCCGGCGACGTGCTCGAGGACGATGCCGCTCCGCCCTTCGGAGTAGCGCTCACCCACGAGGTGGAGCGCTCCCTCCACGCGCGCCTCGTCCTCCTCCGCCGCGACCGCGAGGTCCGCGGCCGTCAGCGGCGCGGAAGCGATGACGAGGAGCGCCTCCAGCGTGCGGGCGAGACGTTCGAGCGGCTCGGCGTCGACGAGTCGCAGCGGGGCGGCGTGTTGCGTCATGCGGCACTCCTTTCGACATCCGGACGAGATACTCCTATGGGGCCGAACGGCGTGTGCTGCTCGATGCGTAGCTCGTCGAGCTTGCGTAGCTCGAGGAGCGCGAGGAACGCCGATGCCTGCTCCAACCGCGACAGCCCCTCCACCTCGTCGTCGAACGCGAATCCCTGGCGGCGGCGAAGCAGGGCGCGGAGTCGCTCGAGGAACCTCGCAACGGGCGGGAACGTGAGCTGCATGTGGGCGAGCGACACCTGCGGCGGCTCGACGGCCAGCTGTCGGAGCGCGGCGCCGAGAGCATGCGGCTCCTGCGGGGCGAGCCGGAGCTCCGCCTTCGGCGCAAGCGGCGCGGGACCGAGCCG
Organism: Gaiellaceae bacterium; assembly: GCA_046716705.1. Lineage (GTDB taxonomy): Bacteria > Actinomycetota > Thermoleophilia > Gaiellales > Gaiellaceae > PALSA-612. The sequence continues at coordinate 1,076 of JBKJWA010000096.1, read as the reverse complement.
GAAGTACCGGTCAGACTCCGTGTCGAGCCGTTCCGAAAGCCACGCGGCTGCCGACTTCATGCGGCGGTAGGCCTCCAGCCGCTCGGCCAGCTCCTCCGCCGCCTCCTCGGGGCTCAGGTCGGCAAGATCGGGCACTGCTTCCGGGAAGAGCTCGCGTGCCTTGATCTCGAGCATCGCGCCTACGAGGACGAGGAACTCCCCGCACACCTCGAGATCGAGCCGGTGCTCGTCTCCGAGCCGCTCGGCGAACGACGTGACGATGTCGGCCACCTCCACGTCCGCCAAGCGCAACTCCTCCTTGAGGATCAGCGTCAGCAGCAAGTCGAACGGGCCCTCGAACGCGTCGAGGTCGAGGTCCAGCACGGGGGCTGTCACCCGCCGGAGGCTAACGGGGCGGGCGGACGCGTCCCTTGGGGACGGCCATGGCGGGGCCTTCGGGCGGCGACTCCAGAGAGGTGGCGCTCGGGCCCGGCCCCCGGTGCTTGCGGAAGAACTGCCACCAGATGAAGAACACCGTCGAGCAGACGAAGAGCACGGCCGCGACCCAGAAGTTCAGGCGCTGGCCGAGAAGCTCGTGCGAAGGATCGATGCGCAGCTGCTCCTCGAAAAGCCGCCCGAGCGTGTACCACGAGATGTAGAGCGCGAAGAGTCCCGGCGGCCGGATGCGGACGAGCCGCTCGACGAGCAGCAGCAAGCCGACGCCAACGAGGTTGAAGACGAACTCGTAGAGGAAGATCGGGTGGAAGTCCTCCGTGCAGCCGGCCGCGAGATCGAGGTAGTCGACGGGGCAGTGCTCGGCGTCGATGTCGAGGCCCCAGGGCAGGCTCGTGGGCTCGCCGAAAAGCTCCTGATTCCACCAGTTGCCCCACCGGCCCACGGCCTGGGCGAGCAGAAGCCCCGGAGCGACGGCATCCGCAAACAGGGCGAGGCTCTGTCCCGAGCGCCAAACGACGATTCCTCCCGCGATAACGCCGAAGAGGATGCCGCCCCAGATGCCGAGGCCACCTTCCCACACGGCGACTGGGCCCCACCACTCGTCGGGCAGCTGGTCGTAGCTCGTGACGACGTGGTAGAGG
>JBKJWA010000095.1:0-2645 GCA_046716705.1 Gaiellaceae bacterium | reverse complement strand
AACGCCCGATTCCAGGCCTTGAAGGCCGGTGAGGGCCAGGTCATGGAGCCGCAGCCGCAGCTCCAGATCGCCGACTTCCTCAAGGACAAGAAGTTCGTCGTTGACCAGAAGATCGGCTACGCCTGGGAGCACATTGACATCCAGTTCGGCCCCAAGGGCCACCTGGCGTTGAAGCAGCCGTACGTCCGCAAGGCGCTCATCTCGGGCATCAACAAGAGGCAGATCGCTGGTGCCCTCTACGCGACGATCGCCCCTGGGCTGCCGGCTCTCTACAGCCACATGTTCAAGCCCTTCGAGAAGAACTACAAGCAGAACTGGGCCGTTCACAAGTTCAACCAGCAGTCCGTGATCGACCAGCTGCAGAAGAGGGGTTGCACCGGCGGGCCGAGCAAGCCCACCGCGAACAACCAGACGATCTTCAGCTGCCCGAACGTCGGCAAGCTGTCGTTCCGCTTCAGCACCACGACCGGCAACCAGCTCCGCGCGCTCGCCTTCGAGATCATGCAGAGGCAGCTCAAGAGCGTCGGAATCGAGCTCGTCGCTCGCTTCCAGGTCCCCGGCACGCTGTTCGGCACGACGCTTCCGTCGGGCGACTGGGACCTGCTCATGTTCACGTGGGTCGGCAGCCCGTCGACTCCGATCACGATCAAGGACCTGTACGGGTGTGGTGGTGACCAGAACTACATGAACTACTGCAACAAGAAGGGCACGGCGGTCATGAACGCCGTCGCGCTCGAGCTTGACGCAGCCACCAGGGCGAAGATGCTGAACCAGACCGAGTTGAAGCACATGGTCAAGGACATCCCGTCCATCCCGCTGTTCGCACGGCCGATCTACGTCATCCGCGCGAACACGGTCAAGGGCCCCGTGGTCAACCCGACCGGCGAGGGTAGCCCTTGGAACGTCGCAAACTGGTCGGCGTAGGTCTGCCAGCCAGGAGGTAACGGAGGAACGACGAAGTCCCCACTCCCGCTCTGGCGGGGGTGGGGCTTCCCTCCAGAACAGAAGGACGAGCAAGGAGAGAGGAGACGAACTCGATGGCCACCTACATCATCCGCCGGCTCCTCTACAGCGTGCTCGTCCTCATCGCGGCGAGCTTTCTCGTCTTCACGTTCGTAGCGAAGGGCGCCGGCGACCCGCTCGGCCCACTCCGCATCACGCCGAACATCGACCAGGAAGGTCTCGAGCGGATCGCGGAGGAGAAGCACCTCAACGACTCGGTCTTCGTGCGCTACGGCTACTGGGTGCGCGATGCCGCTACGAACAACTTCGGCGAGACGCTGCTGACGAACAAGCCGATCCTGCCCGACCTCTGGCGCGTGATGAAGAACACGCTCCAGCTCATCCTCATCGCAGAGCTGCTCGCCATTCTGTTGGCGGTTGGCATCGGGGTGCTCTCGGCGTTACGCCAGTACAGCTCCTTCGACTACACGGCGACGATGTTCAGCTTCCTCGGCCTCGCCATGCCGCTGTTCTGGCTGGCGCTCATGCTTCAGGTGCTCGTCGTGCAGATCCAATCATGGACGGGTTACAAGATCTTTCCGATCGCCAGCCTCAGCGACGTCGACCCGGGCAGCGGCATCGACTTCTGGATCGACCGCGCCCACCACCTGGCCCTACCCATCATGGTGCTCATGGTGGCGAGCATCGCGCAGTACTCGCGCTTCATGCGCGCCTCGATGCTCGAGGTCGTGAACGCCGACTACGTGCGCACGGCGCGGGCCAAGGGGCTCAACGAGCGTAGGGTGACGTTCGGTCATGCCTTCCGCAACGCGCTGGTGCCGCTCGTGACCGTCATCGCGCTCAACTTCGGCGGTCTGCTCGGGGGCGCCGTCGTCACGGAGACGGTGTTCTCGCTCGACGGCATGGGCCTCTACTTCATCGGCGCGCTCGGCGGCGCCGATCCGTACCCGGTCATGGCGTGGCTGATGGTCACGGCAACGATGATCATCATCTTCAACCTCGTTGCGGACATCCTCTACGGCGTGCTCGATCCCCGAGTGCGCTATGACTGATACACGGCGGCCGGCGGACATGCTTCCCGAGGAGCGTGAGGAGCGTCATATGCCGTCGACGACGGGCGTCGGGCGGCCTGCGAGCGCGGGCGCGTCCACCGGCAGCGTGGCGCTGCACGAAGACCCGTCGGTCGTCGGCACCCCGAGCATGGACCTCACGTACGAGTCCGGCGTCGAGCTCGAGGCCCGCAGCCAGTGGGCATACGCCCGCATCCGCTTCTTCCGGCACAAGCTCGCGGTCACGAGTCTCATCATCCTCATCTGCTTCGGCCTCGTCGCGCTATTCGCGGGCCAGATCGCGCCGCACACGGAGGACTGGCAGCCTCCTTACGACGCGAACTACCTCAACTCACTGAACCAGGCTCCCTCGCTGGACTTTCCTTTCGGCACGGACCAGCTGGGCCGCGACTACCTGAGTCGCGTCATCTACGGCGTCCAGACCTCGCTCGGCGTCGCGATCGTGGTCGCCTTGCTCGCAACGTTCATCGGCACGGCCATCGGCGCCGTTGCCGGCTACTACGGCGGCGCGATCGACAACGGCCTCATGCGCTTCACGGACCTCATCCTCACGGTGCCAGGCCTCGCCGTCCTGCTCGTCGCCGCCGCCTATCTCGGGTCGAGCTCGGTTGA
>JBKJWA010000094.1:0-4725 GCA_046716705.1 Gaiellaceae bacterium | reverse complement strand
GCCTGACGGAGACGGAGGTCACGCAACGCGCGTCGGACGAGGCGACGACGGCGATGCTCCAAACCCTCGGGCCTCTCTATCGCGGCTTCAACATGTTCGCCCGCGGCGCGCATGCCGGGTATCGCGGACAGATCGGCCGCGGCTCGGCGATCCCGCACGCGCTCGCGAACAACGTCGTTTTCCAGGAAGGCGACGTCCTCGTGACCGGTGCGAGCGCAGCGATGTGGGGCTATCTCTCGGAGCTCGAGCGGACGATGGTGCTCGGCCCGCCGACCGACGAGCAACGGCGCATGTTCGATCACATGGTCGCGCTCCAGGACATCGCGTTCGAGGCGATCAAGCCGGGCGTGCGCTGCTCGGACGTCGACAAGGCCGTCCGCGCGTACTTCGACGAGCACGACCTCATGCCGTACTGGCGCCACCACACCGGCCACGCGATCGGCCTGCGCTATCACGAGGGGCCGTTCCTCGACACGGGCGACGACACGGAGATCGTCCCCGGCATGGTCTTCACCGTCGAGCCGGGGCTCTATTCGCCGGAGCTCGGCGGCTTCCGCCACTCCGACACGGCGGTCGTGACGGAGGACGGCATCGAGCTCGTGACGTACTACCCGCGAGACCTCGAGAGCCTCACGCTGCCGGTCTAAGCGGGCCTTGACGTGGCTATTGTCACGTCTAGGTTCGCCCTGTGCATGGAACGCGAGCTCGCGCTCTCGCAGTCTTCGGGATAACCGCGCTCGTTCTCGTCTCGGGTCTCGGCCGCCCGGATCGTCGGGAGCGACGGCAACGACACGATTCGCGGCACAGCGAAAGCCGACGCGCTCATCGGCAAGAAGGGGAACGACGTCCTCTATGGGCTTGCCGGGAACGACCTGTTCGTGCCGGCGCGGGCAGGGATCGCGTCTACTGCGGCACCGGCGCGGACGTCATCTGCACGGCGCCGAACGTCACCTGGACAGCGACGCGGACGCCGTAGCTACGGCTTGGGCCGTGCGGAGTAGCTCTTCGGAGCCTTCACGATCACGTTCTTCTTCTTGACGAGATCACGGACGGTCATCGAGCCCTGCTTCACCTGCACGAGCGTTCGCGTGCAATAGTCCGCGGTCAGCCACCACGTTCCTCGGATGGCCGCCGACGCATACCGCCCCTTCGACCTGAACTTCCCCTTGCCCTTGCCCCACAGGCGACGCACGGGCTTCTCGGCGGCGGCGCTCTGGAGCGCACGCTTCGGGCAGGCCTTGAAGTTGCCGCTCGTCAACCGGAGCTCGACGAAGCCGCCGACGACGCCGGCGTAGACGAACACGCTCGGCACGCCGTCCTTCTGCCCGTAGAAGATCGACTCCTCGCCCGTCGGATCCGCGAGCGTGATGCCGCGGCCGTTGGAGACGTCGACGATCGAGCCCGGCGGGATTCGCGTGCCCGCGGTGATCGGCTTCGGCGTCTTCGAGCCTGGCAAGATGATCGTGCCCGGGCCGAAGCCCGGCGCCGGCTCGCCGTAGACCTGTCCGCTCGGCGGCGGGTTCGGCGAGTCGCCGGTGTAGCGGATCGTGTAGCGGAGCTCCGCGGGCGGCGCGGCGCAGCCGGCGTTGACAAACGCAGCCACGTTCGCGGTGTAGACGAAGCTCCCCACCGCCACGAGGCTCGTCGCGAACGGCCGGCCGAAGGGTGAGGACACCGTCTCGACGTCCATGACGAAATTCACTCTGATCGTTCCCGCGTTGATCGTCTGGCCGTTGCACGTGCCGGTTGCCGTGAGGTTCTCCGTCCACGCAAACCGGTTCGAGCCCTGGTAGCCGATGCGCGTCTTCGACTCGCCGGCGTCGGTGGCACGGACGAGATCCGTCTCGCAGTTGGCACCGTTGCACGGCTGCTCGAAGCGCCACGTGCGCTTGCTCGAGGCGCCGACGTTGTACGCCGGGCCGAGGAAGCCGGTTGTGTCGCTGTTCGACAAGACGTTCGTCGTGATGTCCCACGTGTCCGTCATCACCGGGACGTTGAGCGCACGGGTCGCAGAACTCGCCGTGACAGCGGTCACGAGAGCAGCGCACAGCATGACGACCCCCCGAACGACGTGACGCATTCGAGCCACCCTAGCGGACCGCGGGCGCTCAAGATCCGACGATTCAAGATCCGACGAAGAGGTGGGAACGGCGAGGACGTTCGGCTACGCGTACTCGGGGCCCGGCAGGGTCAGCGGCAGTCCCGCGACGTTCGAGATCGCCGTCGCCGGGACGTTCTCGGGCCAGAAGGCGACGGGTACCGCCCGGTTGGACATGACGTTTTCCGTGGACGAGATCGAGTTCAACTGCTCGTCCGGTGAGGTCACCTGGACGTGCCGTAGAGCCGTCGCCGAGCACGAGCGCCGGCACGTCGCGGGGACGTCACGTAGGCGGCGGCCCGGTCGCGCCCGCCGGCCGTAAGAGCTCGAGCCGGTCGACGTTACGGAGGTCTGGGAAGAGCCTTGCCCAGATGACGGCGATGCCGATCGTGGCGACACCGCCGAGCACGACCGCCGGCACGGCGCCGATGAGCGCGGCGGCGATCCCCGACTCGAACGCCCCCAGCTCGTTCGATCCCGAGATGAACACCATCTCGACGGCGTTCACGCGGCCACGCAGCTCGTCGGGCGTCGCGAGCGCGACCGTCATCGAGCGGATGTTCATGCTGTACATGTCCGCGAAGCCGGCCACCGCGAGGGCGGCGCACGAGAGCCAGAACGACTTCGACAGCCCGAAGACGATATGTGACGCGCCGAAGACTGCGACGACGGTGAACAGCGTTCTCCCGGCGTTGGCGCGGATCGGGCGGTGCGCGAGGATGATGCCCGCGGCGAGCGCGCCCACAGCCGGCGAAGAGCGGAGGATGCCGAGGCCCACCGGCCCGACGTCGAGGATGCTCTTCGCGAACAGCGGCAGCAGCGCTACCGCGCCGCCGAAGAGCACCGCGAAGAGGTCGAGGCTGATCGCGCCGAACAGCACCGGCGTGCGGCGAACGAACCGGGCGCCCGCGAACAGCGCCTCGCGGGTCAGCGCCTCCGGCAGCCGCTCCTCGGTTCGTTCCCTCACGCGGACGACGTTGACGAGCGCGGCGACGAAGAGCGCCGCCGCGATGGCGTAGACGACCTCGCCGCCCCGCGCAGCGAAGAGCAGCCCGCCTACCGCGGGGCCGACGATCGTCGCGCTCTGGAACGCGATTCCCCGCAGGGCCATCGCGCTCGCGAGCAGGTCCGGAGACACGAGTGTCGGCGGGAGCGAGCGCGCGGCGGGCCAGCCGAGGGCGGAAGCGGTTCCGGCGGCGAGTGCGAGTACCAAGAACGGCCAGAGGGAGCTCGCTCCCGAAAGCGTGACGACGAGCAGGCCCAGCGCGATGAGGACGTCGACGACGATGGCAGCGCCGTATACGAGTCGCCGCGGCAACCGGTCGGCGATGTGGCCGGCGGGGAGCGCGAGCAGGGGCAGGGGCAGGAACTGGGCAAGGCCGATCAGCCCCAGGTCGAGCGCGCTCTCGTTGATGGCGTAGACCTGCCAGCCGATCGCGACGGCCATCATCTGGCCCGCGAAGCCCGTGGCGAGAATCGAGGTCCAGAAGAGCGAGAAGTCCCGCTCCTGGAGCGGGGAGGGAAGCCGCCGCCTCATGACGGCAGCCTACGGGCGTTCGTGCGCGCCATCGCCGATGGCGCGTGTACGTGGCCTAGGGCTCGAAGGTCACGTCGTCGATCGCGAGCGCATTGCTCGTGCCTCCCGGAATCGACACCTCGAGCCGCGTGATGGTGGGTGTCGCCAACCGGACTTCCAATGGGATGCGGATCGGCGTGACGGCGGCGTTGGGCGGGAGCGTCGCGCTGGCCGTGCCGACGATCGCGGATTGCGCGTTCAGCGCTCGGAGCTGCACCTGGAGCGCCTGGTTGATCGGGAACGAGAACCCGACCCACACGCGCACCATGCGCTGCGGCACGGAGAACGTCGCGGACGCCGCAGCGGTGCAGAACTCCACCCCGATGCATGGCTCGACGCCAATCGTCCCCGAGCGGGCGAAGTTCGGCAGCGGCGTCGGCGGCTTCGAGTAGTCGACGGCGCGGACGTTCGCGAACGTCACTCCTTGGCCGGCGTACTGCGTATTGACGATGATGTTTGCTCCCGATCCCGATCCGCCGGTCGTGAGGTTGTCGAAGCCAATCACCGTCGCGGGAGCGACGTACGTGAAGCGGGAGCTCGGGCCGGCGACTGACGTGCCGTTCGCCGTCGTCACGCGGACGTCGACGGTGCCTGCCTCGCGTGGTGGCGACGTCGCCTGGATCTGCGTCGCCGAGACGAATGTCGTAGACGTGGCCGAGGCCTCACCGAACCTCACGGTCGCATCGCTCCCGAAGTTGCTGCCCGTGATCGTGACCTGTGTGCCTCCGGCTGTCGGGCCGGATGTCGGCGTGAGCGCCGTCACCTCCGGTGGGCCGATGAAGGAGAACCCGGTCGGGTAGCCTCCGGACCAACCTTCGTACTCGCGCGACGTACCGAAGGCATTCGTCACGTGGATGTGAGCTCCGCCTGCTTCATGCGGAGGCGTCGTTGCGGAGATCTCGGCTGGGCGGAGGGCATACGACGCGGCCGGCGTCGTCGAGAATGTCACGCCGGACACGCCGGCGACCTTGATGAAGTTGTAGCCGGTGATCGACACTTGCGTTCCGCCCGCAGTCGGCCCCGCGCGCGGGGCCATGCCGGGGATCACACG
>JBKJWA010000093.1:0-13519 GCA_046716705.1 Gaiellaceae bacterium | reverse complement strand
GCGGCGGCGGTATCGTTCCCCGGCTTCTACGAGCTTCTCGACTCACTCGCCAGCAGATGATCATCGCCATCGACGGGCCCGCAGGGGCGGGCAAGAGCACGGTCGCGCGCCGCCTCGCGGAGCGGCTGGGCGTCCGCTACCTCGACACCGGCGCGATGTACCGCGCTGTGACGTGGCTCGCGTTGCGCGAGGACATCCCGCTCGACGACGGCGAGCGGCTAGGTGAGCTGGCTGCCGGGCACCCGGTCGAGCTCGATGCGGAGGGCCACGTGGCGATCGCCGGCGAGGACGTGACGGTGGTGATCCGAGAAACCCGGATCGACCGCGCGGTGCCCGTCGTCGCGCAGCACCCTGAGGTACGCGCCGTTATGCGCGACCGCCAGCGCGAGCTCGCCTCGGAGGCCGACGCCGTGATGGAGGGCCGCGACATCGGGACGGTCGTCGCCCCCGGCGCCGACGTGAAGGTCTACCTCACGGCCCACGAGGGCGTTCGCGCGAATCGCCGCCAGTCGGAGCGGCCCGACATCGGGGCCGATGCGCTCGCGACCGACCTCCGCCTGCGCGACGAGAGCGACGCCCAGCGCATGGAGCCGGCCGAGGACGCGGTCTTCATCGATACCTCCGAGCTTGACGTCGAGGGCGTCGTGTCGCTGATCGAGGAGCTCGTTCGCGGTGTCTGACACCGCGGTCACGAGCGAGCTCAAAGGCACGGTCGCCATCGTCGGCTATCCGAACGTCGGCAAGTCGACGCTCGTCAACCGGCTGACCGCGACGCGCGCCGCAGTCGTCCACGAGACGCCTGGCGTGACCCGTGACCGCAAGGAGCTTCTATGCGAGTGGGCCGGCGAGCGCTTCCTGCTCGTCGACACGGGCGGCGTCGACATCACTGACGAGTCGGCGATCACTCGCGGCGCCGTCGCCCAGGCGAGAGCGGCGATCAAGGAGGCCGACCTCGTGCTCTTCCTGGTAGACGCTCGCGCCGGCCTGACGCCGGGCGACGCCGAGCTGACGGACATCCTGCGCAGGGCGCGCAAGCCCGTGCTGCTCGTCGCGAACAAGCTCGACGACCCCGCGCGGCCCGAGCTGTCGCACGAGTTCGCGACGCTCGGCTTCGGTCAGCCCGTCGAGATCTCCGCGCTTCACGGGCACGGCACCGGAGACCTGCTCGACGCCGTGCTCGAGCGCCTGCCCGGCGGGAAGGGCCAGCCCGTGTCGGACGAGGCGATCCGCGTCGCCGTGCTCGGCAGGCCCAACGTCGGCAAGTCGAGCCTCCTCAATGCGCTGCTGGGGCAGGAGCGGCTGATCGTCTCGGACGTCCCGGGAACGACGCGCGACGCGATCGACACGGTGCTCGAAACGGACGACCGCACGTTCGTGCTCGTCGACACCGCCGGCATGCGCCGCAAGCGCAAGCACCGGCAGGGCATCGAGTACTACTCGGAACTCCGCGCGCTCGAGGCCGCGAACCAGGCTGACGTCGCGCTCGTCCTCGTCGATGCGTCGGAGGGCGTCGTCGAGCACGACCTGACGGTTGCCGACGTGGCTCGCAAGGCGCAGTGCTCGACGCTGGTCGTGCTCTCGAAGTGGGACGAGACGACCGTCGAGATCGAGGACGTACGCGCGCGGCTCGAGAGCCGCCTGCGACAGCGACCGCCCATCGTCACGACGTCCGCGACGAGCGGCCGCGGAATCGCCCGCCTGCTCGACCGGGTCGCGGCGCTCTACGACAAGCATTCGGCGAAGATCGGCACGCCCGAGCTCAACCGCTTCCTCGCCGAGCTGCGCGAGGACCGCCAGCCGCCGTCGCGGCGCCGCAAGCGCCTGAACCTCCTCTACGGCACCCAGACGAGCGTCCGTCCGCCGCGCTACCGGTTCTTCGTCAACGACCCGAGCCTCGTCACCCGCGACTATGCGTACTGGGTCGAGAACCGCATGCGCGAGCGGTTCTTGCTCGAGGGCGTCCCGGTCTCGATCGACTTCGTCTCGCGCTCGTAACTCCATAGACTCGCCGCGTGCGAGTTGTGGTCATCGGCGGCGGGTCGTGGGGGACGGCGTTCGCGTGGCTTCTCGCCGAGCACGGCCACGAAACGACGCTCGCGTGCCGCGATCCCGTGCAGGCGGAGGCGATCGCGGCGACCGGGCACAACCCGCGCTACCTCCCGCACGCGCGGCTCGACCGCATCGCCGCCACGACGATCGCCGACGCGCCGTTCGCCGACGCGGACCTCGTCGTCGTGGCCGTGCCGAGCAGCGCCTTCGCCGACGTCGTGCGCGCGTTGCCCGGCGACTGCCCCGTGCTCAGTCTCACGAAGGGCCTCGATCCGCACACCTCTCAGCGACTGTCGACGCTCGTCGAGGGCCGACCCGTCGCGTGCCTCTCGGGGCCCAACTTCGCCGGGGAGATCGCAGATGGGCTGCCCGCCGCGACCGTCATCGCGAGCGAAGACGAGGCGCTCGCCGTCCGGCTCCAAGGGGCGATCAACTCGCCGACGTTTCGCGTCTACGTGAACACTGACATCGTCGGCGTCGAGTTCTGCGGCGCGGCGAAGAACGTCATCGCCCTCGCTGCGGGAGGCGTCGACGGCCTTGGCCTCGGCGACAACGCGAAGGCGGCCGTGATCACACGCGGCGTCGCAGAGATGGCTCGGCTGGGCGAGGCGGCCGGTGCCCGCGTCGAGACGTTCGCCGGCCTGGCGGGCATGGGCGACCTCATGGTCACCTGCTGGAGCAAGCTCGGCCGCAACCGCCGCGCCGGCGAGCTCATTGCCCGCGGGATGTCGGCTGAGGCGGCCGTGGCGGAGATCGGTCAGGTCGTGGAGGGCATCTCGACGGCGGGGCCCCTGCGCGATCTCGCGCGCCGACTGTCCGTCGATCTCCCCATCACCGAGGCGGTCTGCTCGGTGCTCGGCGGCGAGAGCCTTACCGACCTCGTCGGCTCGATCATGGGCAGGAGACCGCGGGCGGAGTAGGTAGCCTTCGCAGCCGATGTCCGCGCGCACGTACGTCTTCACCTCCGAGTCGGTCACCGAGGGGCACCCGGACAAGATCGCCGACCAGATCTCCGATTCGGTGCTCGACGCAGTGCTGAGCAAGGACCCGGACGGCCGCGTCGCCTGCGAGACGCTCGTCACGACAGGGCTCGTCGTGGTCGCGGGGGAGATCTCGACGGAGACGTACGTCGACGTGCCGAGGCTCGTCCGCGCCAAGGTCGCCGACATCGGCTACACGCACCACGAGCTCGGCCTCGACGCCGAGACGTGCGGCGTGATCACGTCGATCCAGGAGCAGTCCCCGGACATCGCCCAGGGCGTCGACAAGACCGACTCGACCGACGACCTGGAGAACGTCGGCGCGGGCGACCAGGGGATGATGTTCGGCTACGCCTGCCGCGAGACGCCACAGCTGATGCCGCTGCCAATCACGCTCGCGCACGCCATCTGCCGCCGTCTCGCCGAGGTGCGCAAGGCGGGCACGCTCGAGTATCTCCGGCCAGACGGCAAGTCGATGGTCACCGTGCGCTACGAGGAGGATGAGCACGGCCGGTCGCGGCCGATCGAGATCGACCGGCTGCTCGTCGTCTCGCAGCACGCCGAGGGCGTCGACGTCAACGGGCGCATGAAGGCCGACATCGTCGAGCACGTGCTGCACCCGATTCTGCCTCGCGAGTTCTACGACGAGGCCAGGCTGGGCGAGGACGGGTTCGTGCTCGTCAACCCGACGGGGAAGTTCGTCGTCGGCGGCCCGAAGGCGGACACAGGGCTGACCGGCCGCAAGATCATCGTCGACTCGTACGGCGGCGCCGCGCGGCAGGGCGGCGGCTGCTTCTCGGGCAAGGATCCGACGAAAGTCGACCGCTCCGGCGCTTACGCCATGCGCTACGTCGCCAAGAACCTCGTCGCCGCCGGCCTCGCCGACCGCTGCGAGCTGGAGGTCGCGTACGCGATCGGCGTCGCACAGCCCGTCTCCGTGACCGTCGAGTGCTTCGGCACGGAGGCGATCGAGGTGGAGCGGATCGAGGCACTCGTCGCCGAGCACTTCGACCTGCGCCCGGCGGCGATCATCCGCGACCTCGACCTCCTACGGCCGATCTACGCGAAGACGGCGGCGTACGGCCACTTCGGCCGCGACGATGCCGACTTCACGTGGGAGCGCACGGATCGCGCCGACGCGCTCCGCGAGGCAGCCGGCCTCGCGGCCGTCATCGTCTAGGCGCGGCGGACGAAGAGGCCGTGGGCGGCCGTCTCGCCGACGGCGCGCTCGGTTCCGTCCACCGTGACGGCTAGATGTCCCGACGCGCGGTGGAAGTCCGTCACCTCGACGGCCGAGCCGGGCACGAGGCCCTCGGAGTAGAACCAGTGCAGGAGCTCGCCGTCGTGCTCCGCTAGCCGCACGACCGTCGCGCGCTCTCCCGCTTTCAGCGCCGACAGCGAAACGAGCTCCGCGTTCTCGGCATGCTCGGCCGCCGTGTCGACCGGCCAGCCGTGCGGGCACCGGTCCGGGTGACCGAGCCGCTCGTTGATCCGCTCGATCATGTCCTCCGTGAACGTGTCGCCGAGCTCGTCCGCCTGCACGTGCGACTCCTCCGGCGTGTAGCCCATGAAGTCCGTGAGGAAGCGCTCGATGATCCGGTGCTTGCGGACGACTCTTTCCGCCCGCTCGATGCCGGCGTCGGTGAGGATCGCCTCCTTCTGCTCGCCGCGCTCGACGAGACCGTCGGCCTCGAGCCGCTTCAGCATCTCGCCGGCCGAGGCGCGGGAGACGCCGAGCATCTCCGCGACGCGCGCCGCGATGGCCGAGGAGCCGGTGGCCGGGTGGTATTCGCCGATCGGAAACGCGAGGAAGTAGATCGTCTCCAGGTAGTCGTCGACGGAGTGGCCGGCCACGGGCTCACTCTACCCCCGCGCTGCTCTGTGGCCGCCTGTCGGCCGAGAGGAGATAGAGCACGGGCGCGGACACGACGATCAGCACGAGCGCGGGCAGTGCAGCGCGCGAGTACGCGCCGACCGTCGTCAGCGTCCAGATCTCCGTCGCGAGCGTGTCGAAGCCGATCGGCCGCAGGAGGAGGGTCGCGGGCAGCTCTTTCATCGCCGAGAGGAAGACCAGCGCCGCCCCCGCGAGAACACCGGACCGGGCGAGGGGCACTGTGACCGCCTTCAGCGTGCGGAGCGGGCCGCGGCCGAGGCCCCTCGCCGCTTCCTCCAGGTGCGGGCTCACGGTCTCCAGCGAGGAGGTGGCGCCCGACAGCGCCTGCGGCAGGAAGCGGACGACGTAGGCGAACACGAGCAGGCCTAGCGTCTGGTAGACGGGCGACGCGTAGCGCGCCGTGAAGAACACGAGTGAGAGCGCGATGACGATGCCGGGCAGGGCGTTGCCCGAGTAGCCGAGCCGCTCGAGGAGCCGCGTCCTCGACGAACGGAAGCGCGTGGCGAGGACGGCGATGGGGAGGGCGGCGAGGGCCGCGACGCCGGCCGCGAGCGCGGAGGCGGTCAGCGAGTCGACGGTCTCGGCCCACGGGAACACGAGCGCGCGGTCGTTCTCGATGCCCTGCGCGAGCCAGTAGCCGAGCACGGTGGCCGGCAGCGCGAGGAAGAGCGCGACGCTGAGCCCGCAGAAGGCGAGCGACGGCCACCGCCAGCGGCCGAGCGGCACTGTCTTCAGTACCCGCGCGGCACCTGGCGCCGAGCGGTAGTAGCGCGCGCGGCGTCGCGTCCACGCCTCGATCAGCAGCACGGCCGTCGTCAGCACGACGAGCAGCAGGGCGAGCACGGCGGCGGGTGTCCGGTCGAAGAGCGCCCGGTAGTTGAGGTAGATCGCCCTCGTCAGCGCGTCGTAGTTCATGAGCGAGACGACCCCGAAGTCCGAGAGCACGTAGAGGGCGACGAGCACGGCGCCAATACCCATCGTCGGTCGCAGCATCGGCATCGTGACCGTGAAGAACGTCCGCCACCGCGAGTGGCCGAGCCCCCGCGCGGCGTCCTCCAAGGCGGGATCCTGGCTGCGCAGCGCGGAGGCGCAGAGGAGGTACACGTAGGGGTACGTCGTGAGCGTGAGCGCGAGCAGCGCTCCCCAGTAGCCGCGGATGTCGGGCAGCTCCTCGACGCCGAGTGCCTGCTGCGCCAGCCCTCGCGGCCCGAGTGCGCCGAGGAGCGCGAGAGCTGCGACATAGCTCGGGATCACGAGCGGGAGCGCTGCGGCGACGCCCCACAGCCGCCGGCCGGGGAGATCCGTGCGGGTGACGAGCCACGCGAGCGCGACGCCGATCACCACGGCTGCCGCCGTTACGCCCGCGACGAGCAGCCCTGTGGAGACGACGAGCTCGAGTGTCCTCGCCCGCCACAGAATCTCCCGGGCCTCACCGGATCCGAGCGCGCGTATCGCGAGATACGCGAGCGGGAGCTGCAACAGCGCGACGACGATGCCCGCCGGGACGACGAGCGAGAGGGGCGGGTGTGGGCCCGCCCCTCTACTCAAGAGGTGTATCCGGTCTCGTTCAGCAGCTCGAGCGTCCGTTCGAGCTCTTCGCCGAACGCCGTGTAGTCGATGTCCGGCCCGCCGAGCGACTCCAGCGGCGGCAAGCCCTCCTTCACGGGGATCCCGGCCACGAGCGGATACTCGGCCTCCTCTGCCCGCTCCGTGTAGAAGCGCTGGCCCTCGTCGGAGAGCAGGAACTCGACGAAGCTCTCGGCGTCCTCGCGGCTGTCCGTGCTCTCGAGCACGCCCACGCCGGCTGCCGAGACGAGCGCGCCGGGGTCGTCGCCGGGGAGGAAGTGGTTCGCGACGGGCGCGCCCGGTTGCTCCTCCTGGACGAGATAGAGGTAGTAGTGGTTCACGAGCCCGAGGTCGATCTCGCCCGATGCGACCGCTTCCACGATCGGCGTGTTCTTCTCGTAGAAGCGAACGTCGTTCGCCTTCAGCGCCTCCAGCCACTCCCGGGCCTTCTCCTCGCCCTGCTGCAGCCGCATGGCGGTAACAAACGCTTGGAACGACGCGTTCGTGGGCGCGACGCCGACGTTTCCGCGCCAGCGTTCGTCGGTGAGGTCGAAGACGGAGTCCGGCACGTCGCCTTCGGATAGCGCGTCAGTGTTGTAGGCGATGACACGGGAGCGGCCGGACGTGCCGACCCAGCGACCTTCGGGATCGCGAAAGCGCTCGGGGACGCGATCGAGCGACTCGACGGGCAGCTCGGCGAGGAGGCCTTCGCCTGCAACTGCGCCGAGCGAGCCCGGGTCCTGGGCCAAGAACACGTCGGCAGGCGATCCGTCGCCCTCGTCGGCGATCGTCGCCGCGAGCTCGGCGCTGTCGCCGTAGCGCACCTCGACGTCGGTGCCGGTCTCCGTCTCGAACTGCTCCATGAGCGGCGCGACGAGCTCCTCCTCGCGGCCTGAGTAGATCGTGAGCGTGTCGCTTCCGCTGCCGCAGCCGGCGAGGGTGAGAACGGCCACTGCTCCGGCCGCGACGGCCGCGACGGCCGCGATTCGTCCAGCCATGAAGTCTCCAGTCTAGTAAGGACTACCTTGCGTAGAGCGTAAGGGTTACCTTACAGAGAGCTGGGGAAGACGGCGGCATACCGTTCGTGCAGCTTCACGCGCACGCGGCTCCCCAAAGGAACCGCCTCAGTCGACGGCCGATGCGAGACGATCTCGAGCCCATCGAGACGGACGCGGTAGAAGACATCGTGGCCGCGGAACTCCCGGCCGACGACCTCGGCGCTGCCCGTCGGGTCCGGCAGGAGCTCCACGAGCTCCGGCCGTACGAGCACCTCCACCGTCCGTGCGCCGGCGGCGCCGTTCACGGGGAACACGCCGAGCGGGGTGTCCACGCGCCCGTCGCGGACGAGACCGGGGACGAAGTTGCCGGCTCCGACGAACTCGGCCGCCCAGCGGCTGGCCGGCGAGAGGTAGAGCGCTTCCGGCGATCCCTCCTGCACGACCGTGCCGTCGCGCATGAGCGCGATGCGGTCGGCGATCGAGAACGCCTCCTCGCGGTCGTGCGTGACGAGCACCGTCGTCACGTCGAGCTTGCGCAGCAGCTCGACGATCTCGTCGCGCAACGAGGTGCGGAGCGAGGGATCGACATTCGACCACGGCTCGTCGAGCAGCACGAGCTCCGGCTCGGGGGCGAGGGCGCGCGCGAGCGCGACCCGCTGCTGCTGGCCGCCCGAGAGCTCGTGCGGGTACCGCTGCTCGAGGCCCTGGAGGCCGACACATGCCGAGACCTCGCGCACGCGGGCGCGGCGGCGATCCCTGTCGACGCCGAAGCCGATGTTGTCGGCCACCGTCAGGTGCGGGAAGAGGGCGTAGTCCTGGAACATCATCCCGACGCGCCGCTTCTCCGGGGGCACCCACGTGCCGTTGCCGGCGACGTGGCGTCCGGCGACGTCGACCACGCCGGCGTCCGGCGCCTCGAACCCGGCGATCAGCCGCAGCAGCGTCGTCTTGCCGCACCCCGAAGGGCCCAGCAGCGCCACGAGCTCGCCGCGGTCGGCGCACAGTGAGGCATCGACGACCGCAGGCGTCGTCCCGAACCGCTTCGAGACGCGCTCCGCATGGATCATCGAACACTTCATGTAAGGCAGACCTTACAGCAGGTCCGGTGCGAGAGATGCGGCCGAGCTGCGCTCTATGGTGCATCGGTGCCTCTCGCCTCCGTATACCCGCTGGTGACGACGCGCGCGCTTGCGCGGCCGTTCACGTACGAGGTCGCAGAGGGCGTGGGGAAGGGGGCGGTCGTCTCGATGCCGCTCGGCCGCTCCAAGGTTCGCGGAGTCGTCGTCGGGGAGGAACGCGAAGCGCCCGCAGGCGTGCGTCCCGTACCTGTCACCGGGGTCGTAGACGAGGTGCCGCCGGCGCTCGTCGACCTCGCGCTATGGGTCGCCGAGTACTACGGCTCGACGCCGGCGCGGGCGCTCGCGCTCGTCGCGCCACCGACGCGGGCGCGGCGAGGCGAGCGGCGCACACCGGCCGAGGCTTACACCCTGCCCAGCGACGAGTCACCGGTCACGCTGAGCCCAGCTCAGGAAGCCGTGTTGGGGCGGATCGAGGCGGCGATGGCGAGCGGTGGCGGCCACTTCCTGCTCTGGGGCGAGACCGGCAGCGGCAAGACCGAGGTGTACCTTCGCGCCTGCGCGGCGGCCGTGTCCCGCGGTCGTGACGCCATCGTCCTCGTACCGGAGATCGCGCTCACGCCCCAAACGCTCGGCCGCTTCCGGGCGCGGTTCGGCGACGTCGTGGCCGTCCTTCACTCCGGGCTGTCCGAGGCCGAACGGCGGGACGAGCGCGAGCGGATCGCCGCCGGCGCGGTACGAATCGTCGTCGGGGCGCGCTCGGCGGTGTTCGCACCCGTACGCAGCCTCGGAGTCATCTGCGTGGACGAGGAGCATGACCCGTCGTACAAGCAGGAGTCGGATCCGCGCTACGACGCGCGGACAGTCGCCGCCAAGCGGGCCGTGCTCGAGGGCGCCGTCTCCGTCTACGGGAGCGCGACGCCGCGACCCGAGAGCTGGGCGTCGCTCGAGCGGCTCGAGCTCGGCGAAAGGCTGGCCACCGGCCTGCCCGGCGTCACGGTCGTCGACATGCGGCGCGAGGCCGGTTACCCGTTGTCCGGAGTGCTCGTAGAGGCGCTAGAAGGTGTCGCTGAGCATCGGAGCCGCGCGATCGTCCTGCTCAACCGGCGGGGGGTCGCTCCGGCCGTCCACTGCCGCTCCTGCGGGACGACCAGTCGCTGCCCGGACTGTGACGTCGCGCTCGTGCTGCACCGGGACGACGTGCTGCGCTGCCATCACTGCGGCTTGTCCCGCCCCGCTCGCGAACGCTGCGAAATGTGCGGCTCGCCCGACCTGATGCGCATCGGCGCCGGGACGCAACGGCTCGAGACAGAGCTCGCGCGGCTCGTTCCGGCGCTCGAGCTGATTCGGCTGGATGCGGACACGACGTCGAAGCCCGCCGAGCTGGCGGCCGCCCTCGACCGCTTCCGGAGCACCGATGGCGTTGTGTTGCTCGGCACGCAGATGGTGGCGAAAGGCCACCACTTCGCGGGCATCGAGCTCGCCGCGGTCGTGGATGCCGATCTCGGCCTCGCCATGCCCGACTTCCGCGCCGAGGAACGGACGTTTCAGCTCGTCACGCAACTCGCCGGCCGCTCCGGGCGGGAGGCGCCCGGGCGTGTGATCGTGCAGACGTTCCAGCCCGACGCGCCGGCGCTGAGGTACGCGGCCCGCCACGATGTCACAGGGTTCCTCACGGAGGAGCTCGCGCGGCGAAGAGCCCTCGGCTATCCACCGTTTCGCCACGTGGTGCGCGTGCTCGTCTCCGGTCGGACTGGGGAGGCGCCGTTGCGCGCGCTCACCGAGCTGAAGTCGCGGCTACCGGCCGACGGCGTCGTCGGGCCGGCTCCGCTGCCGCGCCTTCGCGGACGCCACCGCGCGCAGCTCGTGGCGAAGACGGATGCGCCGCGGGCCGTAGCGGCCCAGGCCGGCCGCTGGCTCGCGGCCGCGGCGGCGTCGATGCGGAGGGCGGGCCTCTCGGCGACGGTCGACGTCGATCCGCAGAGCTTCTAGCGCACGGCGCGCTGTTGCAGAGTTGGCGCACTCCCGGCACCCACACGTACGAACTTTCTCAATACGATGAACTCGGGTGGTGGCATGGGGTGGCCCCAAGGCGCGAAGTACACTGGCGCCGTGGCGGGCGAGCCAGAAACCGAGCACGACGACGCCCCGGTCGACGAGAGCGAGGAGGCCGAAGACCGGCAGCCCGACCCCGAGCGCGAAGCGCGCCGGCTCGTCGCGCTCGCTCAGATTCGCCAATACCCGGATCCCGTGCTGCGGATGCAGGCGCGCAGAGTCGAGTCGTTCGACGACGAGCTGGCACAGCTCGTCGAGCGCATGGCCGCGCTCATGAAGCACGCCGACGGCGCAGGGCTCGCCGCGACGCAGGTCGGCGTCCTCCGCCGCCTGTTCGTGATGCGCGCCGGCGAGAACGGCGACACGAGAACGCTCGTCAACCCCGAGCTCGTCTCGCGCTCCGACGAGGTCGAGGTGGACGACGAGGGTTGCCTTTCGCTCCAGGGCCTGCTCGTCCCGGTCGAGCGATCGGTGACGGTGACGGTGACGGCCAAGGATCCGCAGGGAGCTGACGTCACGCTGGAGCTGGCGGGCTTCGAGGCACGCGCCTGCCAGCACGAGCTCGATCATCTCGACGGCGTGCTCATGATCGATCGCACGACCGATGAGGCCCGCCGCGAGGCGATGGCGGTGCTGCGGCAGCGTTCAGCGCTCGGCGCACGGTAGGCGTGCCTCGGCGGATCGGCTTCGCTGCGACGGCGCCGTTCGGCGCCGACGTCCTCGAGCGGCTAGCGGCACGGCGCGAGATCGCGTTTTGCCTCACGAGGCCGGATCGGCCGGCGGGCCGCGGACTGCGGCTCGACCCGCCGCCGGCCAAGGTCGCTGCCGTGCAGCTCGGCATCCCCGTGGTCCAGCCCGAGCGGCTCGACGAGACCGTGGAGCTTCCCGCCGACACGATCGTCACGTGCGCATACGGAGCGATCGTCCCCGCCGGCCTCCTCACACGTCACCTATGGCTCAACGTCCACCCGTCGCTCCTTCCGCGCTGGCGCGGCGCCGCCCCCGTCGAGCGGGCGATCATGGCCGGTGACACCGAGACCGGTGTCACGATCATCAAGCTCACGGAGGAGCTGGACGCGGGGCCGATCGGGGCGCAGCGGGTGCTCTCAATCGAGCCCGGCGACGACGCGGGCTCCGTGTATCGGCGATCTGCAGAGATCGCCGTCGACCTGCTGGACGACGTGCTCGAAAGGCCCGCCTTCCACGACCAGCCCGGCGAGGGCACCACGTACGCGGAGAAGCTCACTGCCGCCGACCGCGAGCTCGACCTCGGCGCGGAGCCGGAGGAGAGCCTCCGCCGTATCCGTGCCCTTTCGCCGCACATCGGCGCTCGCGCCGAGCTCTACGGCCGCCGCGCGACAATCTGGCAGGCGAGGGTCGAGGACGGGAAGCTCGTGCCCGAGGTCGTCCAGGCCGAGGGCCGGCGCCGCATGCCGTACGAGGACTTCCTCCGCGGCTTGAAGGCATGAGCCTCATCACGCCTGCTCGCCGCGCCGCGTACGAGGTCGTGCGGCGCGTGTTCGAGCACGAGGCCTATGCCGATCGGGCATTTGCCACCGCCGCCCGCGAGCTGGACGAACGCGACCGGGCGCTCGCCCAGCAGATCGCCTTCGGAACGGTGCAGCGAGCTCGTGCGCTCGACCACGGCATCGAGACGCTCGGCCGGCGCCCCGTGCGCAAGCTTGACCCGCCCGTGCTGGCCGCGCTCCGAATCGGCGCGTATCAGCTGGCGTACCTCGACGGTGTTCCGGCGCACGCGGCCGTGAACGAAAGCGTCGAGCTCGTCCGGCGCGCACGGCTGGCGCGGGCCGTGCCCTTCACGAACGCGGTGCTGCGACGCTTGGCCGACGGTCTACGGGAGCTGCTCGACGCGTTGCCGGACGGGCCGCTCAAGCTCTCGTACCCCGACTGGATCGCAGAGACCTGGGAGCGCGACCTCGGGCGCGACCAGGCGATCGCGCTCATGCACGCCCAGAACGAGCCGCCAGAGACGACGGTGCGTGTCGTGCGGGGCTCTGTGGCCGGTGAGCCCACCGACGTTCCGGGAGTGTTCCGCGTGCCGCGCGTCGATGCCGTCGCGCTGTTGGACGGCCGCATCTGGCCGCAGAGCCGCGGGTCGGCGCTCGCAGGGCTCGCGGTCGGCGCCGTCGTCGGAGACCGGACGCTCGATGTGTGCGCCGCGCCGGGAGGCAAGGCGACGCAACTGGCCGGCGAGGTGGTCGCCGTCGACAAGCACGCTGGCCGCGCCCGCGAGCTCGAGGAGAACGTCGCTCGCCTCGGCGCGACGGGGGTGCGTGTCGTCTGCGCGGACGCGCTCGACCTGCCAGACGAGCTCACCGGGTTCGACCGCGTGCTCGTCGACGCACCGTGCTCCGGCCTGGGCGTCCTCAACCAGCGCCCCGATCTGCGCTGGCGCGGCGAGCCGCTGCCGGAGCTCCAGCTCGCCCTGCTCCGCGCCGCCGCAGAGCGCGTGAAGCCGGGCGGCACGGTCGTCTACTCGGTCTGCACGATGAACGCCGACGAGAACGAGGCGATCGTGGAGGCGTCAGGTCTGAGCGTCGACGACCTGGGCGGCGAGTGGCCCGCCTTCCGCCACCCGATGCGGCCCGAGTTCCTGCTCACGCTGCCGCACGTACACCGCACCAGCGGGTTCTTCATCGCTCGCCTCAGAACCTAGGATCACGGTGTGGACGAGCATCTCCAGTGGGCGCTCGAGCTTGCCGAGCGCGGCCGGGGCACGACCCATCCGAACCCTGTCGTGGGCGCGGTCGTCGTCACCGATGGAAACGTCGTCGGCGAGGGCTGGCACGAGCGTGCGGGCGGCCCGCACGCGGAGGTCGTGGCGCTCGAAGCTGCAGGCGACCGCGCCCGCGGGGCCACGCTCTTCGTCACGATGGAGCC